>CAVYHW010000124.1:0-4004 GCA_963768215.1 uncultured Gammaproteobacteria bacterium | reverse complement strand
CAGCGTTACCATAACCTCTGCCTCTGCCTCTGCCACGGCCTTTACCCTTGCCTCTGACTTTAAATTTGATTTCCACATCCATATCGCCTGACATATCGCCAAATATGTCATCCATAAAATCGCCCATAAAATTATCATCCCAGCGATTGTTCCAGCGATTGTTGTTCCAGTGATTATTGTTCCAGTGATTATTGTTCCAGCGGTTATTATTCCAACGATTGTCATAACGATCGTTGTCATTATCAAATGGACCCCAGAATGCAATAGCGCTGCCTGATGTAGCAAGTACTGCTATCGCAGCGAGTAATTGTAATAATTTCATTTTAAACTCCGGAATTTAGTTAGCAGCTTTTTTGATGCGCCAGTAATTCTTATCAAACTATTCGCTCAAAGATATAAGAAAATGCCAATTTAATCAATGTTTCAGTGGAAGTATTTAGATGCTTGATGCTATTTCCAGCAGAATGGCCGGTTTGAAAAGTTTGAGTAACTCTCTGGTAATGAGTAACGACAAATAAAAAGCCGTGTCAGAAGACACGGCTTTTTATTTTAAGCCAGAGGTAAAAAACCCGGCTTATTTAGCAGCAGCAGCAGGGGCTGCCTGTGGAGCAGGAGCTGGTGCATAAGGACCAGGACCGTAGTATGGACGACCATAATATCCATCATATCTATTATAACGGTTGTCCCAGCGATTGCTGTTGTCCCAGCGGTTGCTGTTGTTCCAGCGGTTATTACCACGATAGGAGTTACGACCATCACCACGACCACGGCCGCGTGCATTACCACTCATGCCGAAGTTGAAGCTGCCATCAACATCACCGTCAACGTCACCAGAGCCATCGCCATAACCGTCGTTGTACATGTCATTACGCCAGTCGTTATTCCAGTCATTGTTCCAGTCATTTCTGCTATTGCTATTGTTGTCCCATGGACCCCAGTCAGCAGAAACAGCGGTAGATGTTGCTAATATCGTTGCAGCAGCAATTGTAAGTAAAGTTTTCATTATTAAACCCTCAAAGTTCATTTCATTTAAACAGCTATTTAATAAGCTCTCTTTCTTGATTTGCGAGAACCATTTTTCTGGTCCGCTAATCATGAACCATTGAAGCTATTATATTAGAATAGTCTAATATAAGTCAATAATAAAAAACATGAAGTTAAAATTGTTGTTGAAGACGGGGCGTTTATTTATTGTTATATATTTCATTATGATATGGATTAAATATAAAGCAACTTGGTAATAAAATTACCGCTTAGTGGATAGTTAAAAGTGCTAGATATATCCAGTTATATATCAATTAAAATTTAATAACGTAAAAAGCAAAGAGGCCGATACATGATGGTATCAGCCTCCTGGAGCGGTTTTGTTTTTTCTAAGTTGCCTGCTTACATATTTCAGGCAAAATTAATATACGGTTTATTTCGTCATCTATTTAACAGGTAAAACAACGAAGAAGGTCTTAAATACGATTAAGCATTTGCTCGCGGTATGTCTGATAACGTTGCATACTTGCTTCACGTGTCTGATAAGATTCTTTGTTACGTAAAATCAATTTTTCGATTAGTTCCTGCTGGCGAACAATTCGTTCACGTAAATACTCAACCCTTTCATCCTGGTGTGTTTTATATTTCTCCAGCGATTCAGAATCATGTGATTTAATACGCTCGAAAAATTCAGTCATGTGCTGTTTTTGTTCAAGTTTACGGGCCTGTATGCGCGCTTCCCATTGCTGATCATTATTGTATGCTGCAAGTTGCGGCATCGGAGCTTGAATTGGGCTTATATTTACTGGCTCAGTAGTTGCAGACTTGATGGTAGCTAGTTGTACAGGATTTTGCCCTGTATCAGATGCAGTTTCTTCAGCAGTGATGACAGGATCTGCTGTTTCGATAGCGGCAGGTGCTTTTGCCTCAGCTACCGGAGCTTCACTAGTGTGCACAATAGCAGCAATTTCCGTGGTAACAGCAGCTATTGCTACTGTTGCTGTTTCTATGGTGTTCTGCACTTCATTTTTTTCTGAATCGATGGCGCTTTCTGTATCAATGGCCGATGCAGTCTCTATTGAAGTAGTAGTTTCAGCGGCTGTTTGATTTGCATATTGTTCTGCTGCGATTGATGCTGCAACCTCTTTTTCAATAGTGGCAACATGCTCTGCGGCATTGCCCAGTTTCTTATTTAGCATAATAGCGGCTGTTACAATAATGCTGACCATTATTACCCCGGCAATTGCGTAATTGCCTAATGGACCGAATAGGGCTTTATTGTCTGTTTTCTTATTGATAGTTGTAGAGGTGTTGTCTGTTACAGTGGACATTGGTATTACCTGCTTTGGATAGATTTTTTTATATCTGTATAGTAAAAACAAAAGAAGCCCGACTTCAAAAATTGAAATCAGGCTTCATGCATTTTAGCAGTTAAAACTTATTTGGCAACAGTAACAGGAGCTTCCTGTGGTGCTGTTGCCTGGGCTGGTGCGTAGCCGTAAGGTGCATAACCATTGTAACCGTTATAACCATTTTGGCCATTGTAGTTATTATAGCCGTTGTAGTTGCCATTATAGTTACTGTTACCGTTACCATTTCCACGACCATGTCCACGACCTTTAGCTTTCATGCCGAAAGTGAAAGAACTGTCAAAATCACCGTCACCATCGAAATCACCAGAACCGCTACCATCGTTGTAACCGTTGTAACCGTTGCTACCGTTGTAACCGTTGTTGTTGTAACCATTATAGTTTGAATTGTTGTTGTCACCGAAGAAAGGCATGTCCCAATCAGCAGAAACAGCAGTTGAAGTTGCCAGAATTGTTGCAGCAGCAATTGTTAGTATTATTTTCATTTATAAACCCTCACAGTTTAATTAAACAGCTTGTAAAAAAATTATCTGGCTCGTTGAACCAGTGAGAGCAGTATATTATTAAAATCTAATATAAGCAATGACTAATATATAAATAAATTTGAGCCTGCTCTTAACAAGTTGTTTTAGAATGCTTTTTATTTATCAGGGGGCGGGGTTTTAATTGTATTTGAGTACTCGAGCAGCTCCTCAAGTATGACTAACTGGCTGCCAATAGTCTCTGGCGCCTGCTGAATGGCCTCAATTTCTGCCATAAACTGGTTCATTGTGCGGTGTGAAGTCGCCGGGTTACTGAACTTGTCCTGCCGGTAGGCATTCCATTGTTTATGCTCTTCTTCATTAAGTGTTTGCGGATAGTTTCTGGCACGGAACCGAAACAGCATTTCATGCAGGCGTGGGTCATCAAAATTTAACTGCAGCCCGCTGAGTTCATCAGCAGGTGTGTTTCTAATTGTGTCCATACGCTGGCTATCTTCACGACTGAAAAAACCGCCTGAATATAACTGGGCGTCCGGGTCATTAACCTCAGGAAAATCATTCTGCTGGAATATGGAAGCTGTTTTTGCTGCAAACTCATCTATATGTTGAAGAATGAGTTCGCGATGTTTCAGGCAGGCATCAGTGTCAATATTAAGTCTCTCTGCCGCATTGTTGTCCATGGTTTTAACAGGCACAACGACCGGGCATTTATTAATGTGTATCTGTTTTAATGGAATACGATTAACACCTTCCGGCAAATCGGCCGCTGGTGTATATAGCCTTGCAGCCATTTCTTCAGCATCAGCGGCAAAAAATTCCTGCGGGTGGACATTCAAATCATAAACAATGATGCCATTTTTATTAACAGGGTGCTGGCACACAGGCATCACCATGGCTATAGCGCCACGTTCTGCTGCATAGCGGGATGATACATGGAGTATTGCTTCGTGAGTACGCAGGTTAATTTGCTGACTCACTTCGCCTTTTTTTCGCATGTTGTATATATAGTGATAAAGACGCGGCTGTTTTTCCTTGATGAGCCTGGCGACAGCAATGGTTGCGTAGACGTCAGACATGGCGTCATGTGCCGCTTCATGTGTAATGTTGTTTGCAGCGGTGAGCAGTTCCAGTCGAATGCTGGGTCGGCCATTCTGTTCTGGCCAGTTGA
>CAVYHW010000123.1:0-30358 GCA_963768215.1 uncultured Gammaproteobacteria bacterium | reverse complement strand
CGGTTCGCGTCGTCGAGTTGATCATGACATCAGTATGCTTATTCCAGAGATATGGTGTCGTTTGCCTATACCGCAACGCGATCCCGGATTTTTAATCGAAAATGGCCATCTGGAAAAAATTGAAGACTTTGAGCATGAAGGAAAAACCATACATGCCAGTCGTCTTGGTTATCGTATAACTGAAAAATTTGTGCATGCGTTTTTTGGTAAGGTATTTGATAGCCCAACCATTGTTTTTGACGAAGAAATGTTACGTCCGGAAGCTCAGAATATGGATGCCTACATAGATGGCATAAATAATATTGTAGAAGCGCAACAAAAGGTGGCTTTAGCCTATATTGAAGACGGCTCAATTAACGATGCATGTCCGCCATTGCAGGCTGTAATAAACATTATGGCGAGTGGCAAACATGAAGGCAAAACCATTGATGATCCTTCAATCCGTGAAATGTTTACACTTGACTACCTGCTACAAAGTGACTGGTATCAGGAACGGCTGGAAATCAAGCAGCAGCGTGACGCAGCTTTGTGGGAAATGAATCGCGAATATATCGAGCAAAAAATGGATGAAATAAATGAGTCAGAAACTGACTTATGGGCAAGCTTGCAGGACCAGATGGAAAATGCAGAACAAATGCTGGAGTGGGTCAACAGTGACAGCTATTTTCAACGCCTGCAAGGAACACTGGGCGCAGACTGGATACACCGGGGCGCTTAAATAACAGGCGCTCCAGCCTGCCGCGTGAGCAAAAGGTATGCTCACGCAAGCAGCTGTAAAATACCTTAAAAGCGCAAATAATAAAGTCTAAATTAATAAACTTTTATCTACGAATAACCTGGTTTTTTACTAAGCAGTACTTCCAAATGATTTATCTATTGCACCTGCGGGCACCTGAAGTCCTGCAAGACGACAACCTTCAGCAACGGGTCCGCCAGGGATGATTTGATAAAGATATTTCATGCCACCGCGAGAATGAAACTTCTCATCAAGTGCGTCTTTTATCTGGCGTAAATTGGGGAATTCAACCTTGCTATAATATTCCTGCAAGGCGCGAATTAAGTCCCAATGATCATCGTTCAATGTCATCCCATCAGCTTCGGCTATTTCTTTAGCTTTTGTAATGTCCCAGTCGGAAGGTGCGTTTGGAAAAGATTCAGGTGAAACGTTCATTTGCTACTCCTATGTTGTAGTACCTGTTTCGATATAAACCATAATAATATGTTTTGCATCACTTAGGTGGTTGTTGGTATAAATAAATCTTTATGCTGTATAGACAGCAGAATATGCCTGAATAATATTAAGTCTCTTATGGAATAAAAAGTCAAGCTGCTAAAGTAAAATACAAACAAATATTTTGCTCATAAAACTGGATTAATTTACTAGTGCTAATCTAAGTCATTGAATATTGAGGTTAATGATAGTCATGTAAATGTGAGAATAATCAATACGGTATTAAATATTTTAATATATCGTAACTATTTCGAAGAAGTCGTGTAAATGAATAACACACTTAGCAATAAGTTTTTTATATAAAAAAATGTCAAACTATGTTTAAACTCTATTCATTATCTGTGATAAAGGTATTGAGTTAGTTAATACTGACGCCATGGTTAGTTATCTGGAAAATAATGTGTAATAGAATAATATTAATTAGTGTTATATTTGTATTGAATACTGTGGCTTATGCAGCCAATGTCGTTATTCATAAGAATGAAGCCAGTGGATTGTTGACATGGACTGTAGATGACACAGGATTCAGGATGGAGCTTATTCAATTATTGCCGGATTTTATCCGTGCAATATACGCAAAACATAACTTTTCTGATGACGAGGTTGAGCGCGCAGCGTCTTACTGTGTGTTTGGTACTATTTTAAATAATACTTCCGAAAAGCATTTGAGCTACCGTGTATCTAACTGGCGCTATAGAGCTAAGCAGGCAAACGGAGAGTATGGAAAAGAGCGGCCGGTCAAAACAAAAACACAGTGGTTAGAAGAGTGGAAAAAAGCGGGCATTCAATTTTCATGGACATTATTGCCTGATGAAGGAGAATTTGCAGTTGGTGACTGGCAACAGGGGTTTACCACGATTGATTTACCTCGGGAAAGCGAATTTGATTTAATCTATAAATGGGGACTGGATGGTGTAGAACATAGCGGTGTACTTAAAAACCTGAAATGTGCTCCGGAAACACTTCCCGCTACGGATTGAAACATATCCTCGATAACCATAATACAACCAAATTATTATTTAGTCCGATGAATACAAATAAATTTTTATTTATAACGCTGCTATTTATTTCTTATCCGGTTGTTGCTGACTGGCAGCAGCCAAAGCTAAGTCATAATTTAACGCCCGTTAAAAATATTATTTTGGCCAGTGACTTTGAGCTTATGGACATGGATGAAGAAAAGAAAAAACTTTCTGATTATCGAGGGAAGGTTGTTTTATTAAATTTCTGGGCAACCTGGTGCCCGCCCTGTATTCGTGAAATGCCATCGATGGAGCGATTGCATCAACAGATCAATGCAGAAGATTTTAAGGTCATCGCACTAAACCAGATGGAAGATGCCGATCAGGTGTTTGCATTTACAGGTCAGCTGGAAGTCGACCCTAGCTTTGAGATTCTGTTTGACAGTAGCAGTGAAGTATCACGCGCCTATGGCGTGAGGGGTTTACCAACAACATATCTAATTGATAAGCAGGGTAAAATCCGTTACCGTGCAGTAGGCGGTCGCGAATTTAATCATCCGGAAGTCGTGCGAATAATTAAAAATCTAATTAAAGAATAAACCGTTGCAGTGATAAAAAAATACTTCACCACAGAGGCACAGAGTACACAGAGAAGAGCTTCTTTTTAGGTTTAAAAACATAGGTTTATTATAGGTTCGGGTAGTTAAAATTTCAGAATATGTCTTTGATAATATATACTTTATTATTAATCATATAAGCCGTATGTGGTAATTTTGAATAAATATAAAAAGTTTTTCTCTGTGCCCTCTGTGCCTCTGTGGTGAATTGCTTATTAACTAATAAGAGAAACGGTTGTTTCAGCCGTGGTTTTATTTATGCTAAATAGCACTTCGCAATACTCATTGTTTTCATCCACAGGCGTCGGATCATCAGCGCAGTTACAGCCGGCAATGATACCGGTGTAAAAAAGGCCCGCCTTAATCAATAGTGTTTTATCATTATCTTCAACTTTTAAAATGGTAGCAGATAAGTTGTCTGCATTTGCATAGTTACTGATAGAGAGTCCTTGCTGTAGCGGTAGAGAGTTTGCATCCAAAGAGCAAATTTCTTCTTTTAATACATCATTAAAGGCGCTGGTGTTCCATGCTTTCAATGATAAGCTAAGACAGAACATCAGTTGCCTGTCTTTAGAGAAGAGGACAGACCGCTTATGCTCAGCCGAGCCTCAGGTCGTGAGATGCCTTTAATTTTCAATTTATCAAAGTGATCCATTGGTATTATATCGATATACATAAAAACTCGAACTTGTATTTAATCGTGCTGTTTTTTTTAAAATATTTTTTGATTTGTATCAAGCATTTGAAGAATGTGATGAATATACTATCACTATTCAAAATAAGAGGTGACTAGAATGGAAGTTTTTGGAAACTTATTCAATGATCTTACGGGTTTGTTAACTATTGGCATACTTGTGTTTATGATTGTTATGCTGGCATTTCTGGCCAACATGTTTATCAAAAAATCTGGCGGTGGTTAAACAGTTTAATTGCTATATGTCTGAGTATGATATTCATAGCTATACCAGTTGATATCCGCGCCGGTTAATAGGGGGATTAAAAGCAAACCAATGGCCCCGATTATTGCCATTATCATAGCGCCCAGGAAGGCGCTGCCAAAACCTTTAACTTCAAAATTAGGTACCAGCGCGGCTGCCAGCATTATCATTAGTGCATTAATAACTAGCGCAAAGATACCAAATGTTAATACAGACAATGGTGCGGTTAAAAACCACAGTGCAGGGCGTATAAATACGTTTATCAAACCAAGTAGCGTTGCTGCAATAACAAAAGCTAATAAGTTTTTTGCCTTAATTCCTGGAACGAACAAGGTGGCAAAACCAAGGCCAGTCGCTGTTGCAAACCAGGCAATAAATAATGCAGTCATTGTGTAAAGTCCCGATTATTGTGGTTTTTTTAATAAGTGAACAGGCTTTTCATTTAATTAATCAAAGCTTAATTTATAACCAGCAGTATCAAGGTAATGGATTTCTTTTATTAAATCAGCAAGTGTCATGCTGTGATCATCTAACCAGCCTTCAGGAAAATGTAAATTAATATTATTATTGCTGATGCTAATGTCTATGTCAGGAATTGACTGGTCGGCGCGACCTCTGTGCAATAATACGGCGATACGTAAAAGCACGCACATATTTATACCGGCTTTAACAAATGGTTTCATTAGTTGTTTAAAGGCCTTAACTCTGAATTTGCTACGATGTGATAATACCAGGGCTGCCAATAACGCCTGCTCCTGCCGAGAGAATCCCTGCATATCAGCATTTGTTAAAATATATGCGCCATGTTTGTGATAATTATTATGTGACACCTGAAGCCCAATTTCATGCAGCATGGATGCCCATTTAACCAGGGGTTTAATCTGCTCAACATCAAAAGGCCATTGTTTACAGGCGGAATGACATAATTTTTCAACGGTATCGGTAACACGTTGAGCCTGTTCGGGATCAACACCCCAGCGAGACATGTAAGCTTCAACAGTGGAATCTCTTACATCCTGGTGTGTTATACGGCCGACGAGATCATAAAGCAGGCCTTCACGCATGCTTTGATCTGAAACCTTCATCAGTTCAATGTTTAAGACTTTAAATATAGCAAGCAAGACTGACAGGCCGCCGGCAATAACGGGTTTACGGTTTTCGCTCAGCCCGGCCAGTTTTAAGTTATCAATATGTTTAGCATCAATCAGGGCCTGACGTAGCTGTAGCAGTGATTTGGAGCTGATGCCCTCTACACTCCAGCCCTGCTCCTGTACGATATCGGCAATGGCCTTTATTGTTCCTGAGCAGCCGATAGCTTCATCCCACTTGCCAGCTGTAAAATCGACGGACTGAGGGAACAGCGTTAGAGCGGCCTCAAGTTCGGCTATTTTCATCCTTTTTTTAGTGATTTTTCCGTTACTAAAAAAACGTTTGCTGGCGCTGACGCAGCCTGTGTAAATGCTTTCTCGACGTAGTGGCGTCATGCCCTGTCCAATAATAAATTCTGTGCTGCCACCACCAATATCAACAACCAGGCGTTTACCCTCTTTGGTGGTTGCCAGGCCGTGTGCAACCCCAAGATAGATCAGCCGTGCTTCTTCACGACCGGCGATAATCTCAATAGGGTGGCCTAAAATGGCCTCGGCTTTTCTGACAAAGCTTTTTGAATTTTTTGCAACACGCAGGGTGTTTGTACCGGCAACGCGAACGGCAGATTGCGGCAGGTCACGAATGCGCTGGGCGAAAGTTTCCAGGCACACAAATGCTCTATCTTGGGCGGATTCATCTATAATGCCATGTTTATTGAGGCCGCCACCGAGGCGAACATTCTCACGTAAACGGTCAATAACGGATAAGGTGCCAGATTCCTCAAGACGAGCAACTATCATGTGGAAGCTGTTTGAGCCGAGGTCAATGGCCGCGACGATTTCTGGCAAGTGCTGTGTTGTTGTGTTCATGTGGTAGATTTGGTGTTGTGTTGCAATATGTGCATTGGGATCTTACATTAAATTATAGAAACTATAATTGATAAATTACATGAACGTAGAAAATATTAAATTTTACCCTCTACTGATAAAAGTAATTGCAGCTGTATGGCTTGTTGCAATTACAATAAATGTAAATGCACAATCAGCAGATAAGTTCTCAGCGAGCTCTACAAAGCAATCTCCGCAACAAGCATCTAAGCAAGCGACAGAACAAACTAAAATTGCCCGAGAAGTTGATACAAATTATATAGAAGCCTTTCCTGAAGAAAGCACGGAAGAGAGTTATAAGATTTATAGAAAAGTTAATCTCGATAACCCCTGCGACCGCGGGCTGGATGCATACAATTATGAAAAAAAATGGTATGACAATTCGCAAATATTTATTAATTCAAAGTTTTGTGAGCCCGCATTATGGTTTGATAATTTTTTTGGCGATGATCGACTATTTAAGGAAGGTGTCGCAGGAACTTATGTGCGCTGGAGAAATGAGTTCACGTATGATGAAGAAGAATATTTTGAATATAAAATGAGGCTCAACTTTAGTGTTGAATTGCCCGCCTTACAAGGCAGGGCGCGCTTAACATTTGAAGGTGATGAGGAACAGGATTTACGTGATATTGCGCCAGGCAACGGCGATGAAACCACAAATAAACTTGGCCTGCAACTGGACATAAAGGAAACTACCCGATCAAAATTTAATGTAAATATCAGCCTGTCACCAATGGTGCGTTTTCGATACCGCTACACCTATCCGATGGGTAAGATAGCAATTGTGCGATTTACTCAGGAATTACAGCGCGAGATAGACGTTATTAGTGCACGCTCACAAATTGATTATGAGCGTACATTAAAAGAGGATTTTTTATTTCGTTCATCAACAGAAGGGAAAGCTTCTGAAGAATTTGATGGTATTGACTGGTTGCAGGCATTTGTACTGTATCAGCGGGTAAATAAAAAAACATCGTTATCCTATGAGACCAGTGTCAGCGGAATAACACAGCCATGGACAAAGGCTGCTAACTATCGTGTTGGTGTGCGTTTTAGAAAAAACTTTCATCGTGAATGGCTATTTTATGAAATTGCGCCTGAAGTTACCTGGCCTGTTACACTTGACCAGCAACGATCTATGATTGACATAGAGCGACGTTCAAAATGGTTGTTATTTTTCCGCCTTGAAGCCCATTTTGGAAATGCCAGTAAAAAACGCTATCAAAGTTATATCTAACTAACTTCATTTAAGATTCCCTGGAAAATAACAGCGTAAAACTCGTGATCAATAATAATGACTAGCGTTCGATTATATTACATAAGTCACCAGGGAGAGAGCGATCTAGCGCAGGTAAAACAGCAGCAGGTTAATCAATGGTTGTCTGAATTGCCATCTTTGAAGCAGGCATCAATACAACGCTTATTACATAGTAGTGATCGAATGGCATCTTTATTGGCTACACGATTGCTAAACATGTGTGCACAGCATGAAGGTATTAATGCTTTTAAACTGAGTGATATACAGTATCCTGATAAAGGCAAACCCGGCTGGCACAGTGAAACTGGCTGCTTTTTTGACTTTAATATTTCTCATTCAGAGAACTTAATTGTGGCAGCAACAAGTAAAACCGTGAAGCTTGGTGTTGATGCTGAAAAAATTCGAGAGTTAAAAAGTTTAAATTTTAAATTGGTATTGTCAACTGATGAGTTATCTAAAATACAGCAAACACCAGAGCTGTTTTTTGATTTGTGGTCAAAAAAAGAAGCTGTCGTTAAAGCGGCCAATACGACTGGGCTGGGGCGTATGCGTGATGTTCAGTTAAAACAAAATCACGCAGTCCTGGATAATAAGAAATGGTATATAAAAAATATTAATCTGAATGCTACAAAGATGAATCAATATGCAATTCATCTCGCAGCTTCTGAGCCTGTTGATGAAGTAATTATTAAACACATATTATTAAGCGAATTAGCTTAAGGCAACTCTGATTAATTATCATAAAGTTCTGCGGGCTTTCAAGCGTACCCAAAATAATCATATTTTGGCAAGATATGTTTCGCAATGAATGCCCATAAAAATTAATCATCGGCCTTTATAAGAAGCATAACGCAAAAGATGTGCGCTTGAAAGCCTGCCTCATGGGGCGTTGCCCAATAACCCGGCTCTGCGTTATTGCTTTTCACCATACAATAAGTATGCTTTCAAACCAATGCCTTGATTCAGGTTATTGGGCAACGCCAGAATTTATGATAATTAATCAGAGCTGCCTTAAAACTTAATCAGGTAATAACGCAGCCTGCACGCAACGCAAAATATTATAATCGTACATGCCATCAAGGGCGTCAAAAACAGGTTTGAGCTTTTTATTACCGTCATCAAGACTTAATAGTGTTTCATGAATAATGTTAATTTCCTGCTGGTTTAAATCAATAACTTCATTAAGCGTTATTTCACCCTGTTCGATACAACTGGCAAGATGAGAATAAATCGTTGAGGTTTTAAGATCACGCTGACTTGCAATGGTATTAATATCCAGGCCGCTACGAAAAAGTAACAGGCTTTCACTAACTGTGTCCGTGGTCTCCTGGTTTTCAGTATCAATATGAGTGCTGATGACTTTAAGAAAGGCGTCTGCATATTTTTCAAGTTTACTTTCACCAACCCCGTTAAGCTGTATAAACTGTTGCCGATTACTCGGTTGTCTTTCCATCATTTCAGCAAGAGTGGCATCATGAAAAATCACAAAAGGTGGTACGTTATTTTCTTCAGCAAGTTTTTTACGGCAGTCACGTAAGGCTTCCCACAAAAGATTGTTAGATATATTATCTGTATTGTATGATTTTCGTCCTTTACGTGAGGATTTTGCACGTTTACTTTCTTTGCGTAACAATAGCGTTTGTTCACCGCGTAGTACAGTTCGGCATTGTTCGGTAAGACGCAGGCTACCATGGCCTTCTAAATCAACAGTCAGTAGATTACGGCTGATTAGTTGGCGAAAAATATTGCGCCATTGCACGGCGTCATACTCTATTCCAATACTAAAAACACTTAGATTGTCATGTCCAAATTGTTTAATACGGTCATTATCTTTGCCGGTTAATACATCAATAAGATAATTAACGCCGAAACGTTGACCTGTTCGATGTACGCAGGACAGTGCTTTTTGCGCTGCAACAGTTGCATCCCAGGTTTCTGCAGGCGTTAAACAGTTATCGCAGTTACCGCAGGGGTCGTTGAGGTCTTCACCAAAATAGTTGAGTAAGGCCTGGCGTCGGCAGCTGGTGATTTCGGTGAAACCCAGCATGGTTTCAAGTTTATGGTGCTCAATACGTTTGTATTGTTCCTCGGCAGTTGATGTGGCCATCATTTGTTTGAGTGTGATCACGTCCTGAAGCCCGTATGCCATCCAGGCATTAGCTGCCTGGCCGTCACGTCCTGCACGTCCGGTTTCCTGGTAATAGGCTTCCAGGCTTTTTGGTAAATTAAGGTGGGCGACAAAACGCACATCAGGTTTGTCTATGCCCATACCAAAAGCAATAGTGGCAACAATAATGACCGAGTCTTCATTGAGAAAACGTTGCTGGTTTTTTTCTCTAAGCTGTGCAGGTAAACCGGCATGATAAGGCAATGCGGTAAAACCTTTTTCGTTTAACCACATAGCCGTGCTTTCGACTTTTTTACGTGAAAGGCAGTAAACAATACCGGAGTCATTTTCATGTTCGTTTTGGATAAAACGCAACAATGCCGTGCGTGCGTTACTTTGCGCTTCTGTAATGCGATAACAGATATTAGGGCGGTCGAAACTTGAAATAAATTCGTGCGCAGCTTGTAAGGCAAGTCGATGTTTTATTTCTGTGCGAGTCCTTTCGTCAGCTGTTGCAGTTAGTGCGATACGTGGAACGTCTGGAAATTGTTCGTGTAGTAGTGATAGCTGAATGTAATCCGGTCGAAAATCATGCCCCCATTGTGAAACACAATGTGCTTCATCAATGGCAAAAAGTGATATTTTTGTTTGCTTTAATAAATTGAGGAAACGGTCTGTAGTGAGCCTTTCTGGCGCAACATATAACATATCCAGCTTGCCGTTAACCAGATCATTTTCTGTTTGCTGGCTGGTTTTAGCGTCTAGCGTGGAGTTCAGCAAAGCCGCTTTGACACCAAGCTGCTTAAGGGCGACGACCTGATTGTGCATAAGAGCAATCAACGGTGAAATAATAATACCGGTACCACTACGTACCAGGGAAGGTATTTGATAACACAGTGATTTGCCACCACCGGTTGGCATCAGCACAACAGCATCATTGTTGTTGATTAGTGTTTGAACAATTTCGCCCTGTTGCAGACGAAAATCAGAATAACCGAAGGTATTTTTTAGGTAATGAAGAGCAGCATCTTCCATGTCTGTTACTCCGAGATAGCCATGAGATTTAAAAATTTGAGGATAGAAATAAATTCTACCTTTAAACTCAGCGGGAAAGAAATAAAAATAAACAGATCACAGATTGCCGTGTGATAGTTTGCAGGGTGTTCGCTTCTAGTATATTTGAAACTGGTGTATGAAACAGTACAAACGCTGGGCAGGTACAATACCCGCCCAGCGTTGTTATTTCGGACAGTTAACTACAGCCTTTGGGGCGTGGTAAACCGGCAATTTTATTGGCGCATTTGATCAGGCCTGTCGGGAACAAAGAGTAAATATATTTTTGATCACTGCGGTCCTTGCCGTATTTTTTCTTCATGATTTTTGAGAATGCGCGCGGTTCGCAGACACTGCCATTGTCCTGAAAATACTCACGTGCTTCATTGATGATGTCCCAGTGTTCAGGGGTGAGTTCATCAATTTTCTCATTTTTAGCGATTTCGACGGCGAGTTCTTCGCTCCACTCATCAAGATTTTCTAACCAGCCGGCTTCACTGAGCTGAATGATTTTGCCGTTAACTTCTGCTTGCATAAGGATGTACCTGCCAATAATTAATAATAACCTAGTAAATTAATCAGGTATTCTATCTAAAAACCACCCGGATATAAACGGTATAATTTGTAAGGATATCAGGGCCTTTAGGTCTCTGAAATAATTGAAAATTCTTTTATCGTTGCAGTTGCTGATTGACTTCGTCGCGTTTTTCTTTCCCTGCCAGCAATTCAATTAAGTTTAAGGCAAAGTCCATAGCTGTACCCGGGCCTCGGGATGTAACAATCTTGCCGTCAATTTCAATGGCGTTATCTGAGATCGTGATGTTGTTATTCTCGAGTGCGGCTAATACACCAGGATAAGCGGTTGCTGTTTTGCCTTCTAACACCCCTGCCTGTGCCAGCGCCTTTGGGGCTGCACAAATGGCAGCAACATATTTGTTTTCCAAAACCTGTTTTTTTATTAGCGACTGTACGTACTTATTATCACGTAAGTGGTCTGCCCCTGGTAGACCGCCGGGTAGCACAATGAGGTCGAAGGGAATATTTTGAACTTTATCTATGCTGGTATCAGGGACGATGGTTGTGCCACGGGAGGCTTTTACCGGCTGATCATCCAGGCCACAGGTTGTCACTTTAATACCTGCGCGTACAAGTAAATCAGTGATAGTTATGGCTTCAAGTTCTTCACAGCCCTGAGCAAGAGGGACTAGTACATGCGACATGATGGTTGCCTCGATTGTAATTGAGCGGATACTGACTGCTCGCAAATAAATAATTAATCAGCACCACCTAAGGGACTGTTAATACTAATTGAATTATCACTGTCGTGGCCATTTTTTTGTCCAACAAGACGGAAAGAGTGCAGTGTAGTCGTTCTACTCAAGCGATTGACAACGCAACTGGGCAGGAAAATGGCCACGACTCGTTGGGTTGTGATTGAAAAAGCGTCACTCTGTGTTGCTCGTCGTTTATTTGGCCATAATTTATTTTGAAGGGTCAAACTGCACTACTCGCGCCTTGATTGACGCTTTTTCAATCACAACAGTGACAATTCAATTAGTGTTAACATGCCCTAACATCCCTGTTATAAATTTTATGGTTCAGGCTGTATGGCCATTATGATTTATTTAAGATATGCAGGCCCTTTAATAATAATAGCGCTTCATATAGCTGAAAGTCTTCAGATGCTTTAAATTTAACCGGTTCCTTTTCTGCTTCCTCTGACTCCCCTTCTTCGGTAGCTTTTTTGATTGCTTCCTGTGCCTTTGATTTATTGGGATTACTGATGCTGCCATTTAAATCAGATTCCTTAATACGTAATGCTGAAATGTCTTTTGCGTCTTTTATTTCATATCGATCAAGAATTATGTCAGGCGTAATGCCTTCACCCTGAATGGACCTGCCGCTCGGAGTAAAATAACGAGCGGTTGTGATTTTAACGGCGCCTCCACTGCGTAGCTCCTGAATGGTTTGCACGGATCCTTTGCCGAATGATTTACTTCCCATAATGACAGCACGTTTATGGTCCTGTAATGCGCCAGCAACGATTTCGGAGGCAGAAGCCGAGCCGCCATTAATTAATACAACAACAGGCAAGCCGTTCATTATGTCACCAGGCTTGGCATTAAACTCAAAATCAGAATTGTCAATTCTGCCTTTAGTGAAAACCAGTTTGCCATCGTTAATAAAGGCGTCAGATACATCCGCGGCTGCATTTAGAACGCCGCCGGGATTGTTTCGTAAATCAAGCACCAGGCCTTTTAACTCTTTTTTGTTTTCTTTTTTAAGGTCGCTTACTTCACTCACCAGGTCACGTGCGGTTTTAGACTGGAAGTTGCTGATACGAATGTATCCAAAATCGGGTTCAAGAATACGACTTTTAACGCTTTTTACCGAGATAATGTCACGAGTAACGGTGAAGGGTAATGGCTTGTCTGCGCCTTCGCGTATAACGGTCAGTTTAATATCAGTGCCCGGTTCACCCCGCATGATTTTGACGGCATCGTTTAATGTCATGCCTTTAACTGATTTTTCATTTAGACGAATAATCAGGTCTCCAGCTTCCAGTCCAGCACGATATGCCGGGGTATCATCGATGGGAGAAATAACCTTAACGAAACCATCTTCCATGCCTACCTGAATACCAAGGCCACCGAATTTGCCGGTGGTGCCAATTTTCAGTTCTTTGTATTCGTCAGGATTTAAATAGGTCGAATGAGGATCCAGTCCCGATAACATGCCACGAATAGCATTTTCGAGTAATGTTTTATCTTCGACCTCTTCAACGTAGTCACTCTTGATACGGGCAAATATGTCCGAAAAATTACGCAGTTCATTGAGTGGCAAGCCAACAGATTCTTCTGGTTTTTTCTCTGCCATTACACTGCTGGTTAATGATACAGCTACACCAACAAAAATACCGAAGGCAAGGGCCAGAACGGTCTTATATTGATTACTCATAAATAAAATAACTCCAAAACGCTTTTAAAATATAACTGACAGGCTTTTATTGTTTAATCGTTGGCTTGTGGCTGAGTTACGATAACAAGATATTGTGATTTAAAAACCATTTAGCTACAAATGATAGTTGTTAGAGCACTTTAAAGCCAGCTTGTTCCGCGATTAAATCACATAAAAGCCAGATAAGCACCTCATTTTATTCATAAAAGAAATCTCCTGAATTTATGTTCCAATGGACATGCCACCAGCATGTGTGTGATAGAGGTGTATGAGCTGGAGCGTCACCCTGCTAAGTATATGGCTGGTCGAGTTAAAAAAGACTGACCATTACGATACTTAAGTTAATTTGAGGCATGTGTGGCAGCTGCTGAGCACCAGCTTGATGGATCAATGGGTTTGCCGCGGGAGCGAATTTCAAAATATACACCGCTCTGAAGTTGTCCCCCGCTGTCCCCGGTTGTGGCAATTACTTCCCCTGCGCTCACCCAGTCACCCATTTGTTTGAATAGTGACTCGCTGTAGCCATATAAGCTCATGAAGCCATCACCATGGTCGATGATAGTTATAAAGCCAAATCCCTGCAACCAGTCGGAAAAAGCTACGCGACCATGGCTAATGACCTGAATTGGAGTGCCATAGTCTGCTTTAATTAATACACCATTCCACTTCAGGTCGCCCTGATTTTTCGATTCTCCAAAATTCCCAAGAAAGCGGCCTTTTACAGGCCAGGGAAGTTTACCTTTTAGTGATTTAAAGGGCTGTTTTTCTGATGGATTTGTGGGTATATCTGCAAGCAGTTCCCCTAAAGATTTAAGCAGGTTTTCTATGCGTTTACGGCTATCTTCCAGACTGGTTAATGTGTTTTCCTGATTTTTTATCTTGTTACTTAGCTCAGTCAGTAAGCTTTTACGTTGTAAACGCTGTTTCTGGCGCTCTCTTTTCCTGTTTTTTTGGGTCGATAGCAACTGGTTCTGTTTGCTTAATGTTTGTTTAAGCTCTTTCTCAGTATGTGTTTTTTGTTTTATGGTATCCAGAAATGAACTGATTTGCTGCACCCGCGCGCGATTGATGTAGTTGAAATACTCCTGTGCTCTGCCTGCTTGTGCAGGGTCCTGCTGATTTAACAACATTTTCAGATTTTGCTGATGTCCCATACTATATGCTGAGCGAACCTGCGCTGACAAAATAGTTCGTTGATCATGAAGTTGTTTATTGAGCTGGTTTAGTTCTGCCTCCAGCTTTTTTTTCTGTGTCTGAATAACGGTTAAACTGTCTTCTAATTTTATGAGCCTTAACGCATTTTCACTTATTTCAGATTCAAGTGTTTTAAGTTCTGTTAGTACGGAGCTACGTTGTTTTTTTGCGCCTTTAAGGTGTAGCTGTATTTTGGCAATACTTTGCTGGAGTTTTTCAAGTTTGCTCTGAAAATGCTCCATATCTTCATTTTTTGATGCATAAACAGTGTGTGAGCAGAAAAAAAGGCAAAAAAGTAAAGATATAGAATAGAAAGTATGCAATTTGGTGTGTGTAGAAAGCATGTTTATTCAGGACATTATCGATATTGTCTGACAGAGATTAGGAACAGAGTGAAAATATTTACTCAAATTTCAAGATCTAGCTATTTCAATTCAAAATAAAGTGTATTAATGTATGCTTCTTTAATTATATTATTAAGCATCATTATTTGCTTTGAGGCAAAACCATGGCTGTAATTTCTAGTGACCCTGATTTAATGACCCGCGAAGAAGATATTAGTAGAGCATCACGTTCACTTAAAGCAATGTCACACCCCCTGCGTTTAAAAATTTTATGTACCTTAGGTGACCAGGAAGTGAGTGTACAGGATATCGTTGATGCAGTGGGTACTTCACAGAGCAATATTTCGCAGCATCTGGCGATTTTACGTGATAAGGGAATTTTGGCTTCAAGAAAAGACGCTAATAAAGTTTTTTATCGTATTGCAGATACCCGCACATTACGTTTAATCGGTATGATGCAGGAAGTATTCTGTTCCGCAGGCCATACAATTTAGATAATAAATTATATTAATTTGCTGTCTTCCAAGACTGTGGAAATGCAAGAAGATTAACCGAGTATTTCCGTAGTTTTTTTATGTATTATATTAAGAATTTTTTATTTTTGCCTTAAATTAAGGCGTTTTCATAGGTAACATTGTGGAGCAATTATCCGAATTTGTATTAAATAATCTTTTATTATTTGCCGCCCTTTTTGTGGTGCTGGTTTTGCTGATAAAAGCGGAGTTAGATCATCAGGCAAATAAAGGCTTGTTAGTTTCACCAGCCTCTGCTATTCGCTTAATCAATAATCATGACAATGCCCTGATAATTGATATTAGAGCGGCGGCTGAATATAAAAAGGGCCACATTAAGGGGGCTAAAAATGTGCAATTGAGTGAATTCGCTTCAAGTATCGAAGCGTACTCTGAGCATAAAAAGAACCCTGTTTTGATTTATTGTAATTCTGGTAGTACCACAGGGCGTGTAATCAAGTTATTAAAAAAGGCAGGGTTCGAAAAAATAAATAATCTGGAGGGCGGTGTTATGGCCTGGAAAGAAGCCAATATGCCCCTGTCAAAAAAATAAGACTGAAAACAAATGGTCCATCAACTACGAGGCCCACCAATTACAGGAAAAATTATGAGTGAAGAAAATCAACAGTTTGCGATTCAGAAGATTTACCTAAAAGATGTTTCATTTGAATCACCCAATTCACCCCAGTCGTTTAATGGAGAGGCATGGCGGCCAGATATCAATGTGCAGATAAATAGTACTCATCAGCCTATTGGACAGGATAATTACGAAGTGGTGCTGGAAATTACGGTTACCGCAAAACACGATGAGAAAACGGCTTTCCTGGTTGAACTAAAGCAGGCTGGTATTTTTACTATTACCGGTTTTCCTGAGGAAAACCTGGGTGGCATGCTTGGTGCGTATTGTCCGGAAACTTTGTTTTCTTTTGCCAGGGAAGCTGTTTCAGAATTGATTGCCAAGGGTGGTTTCCCCCAATTATTGCTGCAACCGGTTAACTTTAATGCGCTGTATACTCAGCAGGTACAGCAGCGGGATGCAGCACAGTCTGAGCAGGGAACTGCACACTAAATGGTTTCGAGAGCACACCTGTCGTCATTTAATCTTTGATAAGAATCTATGAGCGCAGTTAGTCAGGCACAACCCATTGCCGTTCTCGGGGCCGGTTCCTGGGGTACTGCGCTGGCAATTCACCTGGCAGATTCTAAGCATAATGTGTTGTTATGGGGATATGACCCGGAACATATAAAGCAGCTATCAGAGCAACGTTGTAATCAGCAATTTTTGCCTGATGTAAAATTTCCTGATCAGTTGCAGTTAACAGATAGTCTTGAGCAGGCTTTAGCTTCCCCCGCCTGGATATTAATTGCGATACCAAGTCATGCTTATCGTTCGTTTTTACATGAGAATGCACATTTATTTTCAGATAAGGTTGGTATTGCCTGGGCTAGTAAAGGACTGGAAGTCGGCAGCGGCAAACTGATTCACCAGGTAATAGCAGAAGAATTACCGCATTGTAAAAAACTGGCTGTGATGTCGGGTCCGACATTTGCCGGTGAGGTTGCCAGACATTTACCCACAGCTATTACAGTTGCTTCTAAATCTGAGAGTTTTTGCCAGCAGATTAGTGATGATTTACACAGCGGGCGTTTTCGTGTGTATTCAAGTTCAGATCTTGTCGGTGTTGAGCTTGGTGGTGCCTTTAAGAATGTTCTGGCAATAGCAGCAGGTGCTGTAGATGGACTGGGTTTTGGTGCCAATACACGGGCCGCATTAATAACCCGGGGCCTGGCGGAGATGATGCGTCTGGGTGAAGCTATGGGTGGTCACCGGGAGACATTTATGGGTCTGGCGGGTGTAGGGGATCTAATTTTGACCTGCACGGACAATCAGTCACGTAATCGCCGGACAGGGCTGTTACTGGCGCAGGGAAAAACGCTGGAACAGGTGCGTAAAGAAATTGGACAGGAGATTGAAGGCATTAAAACAGCTAAAGAAGTTGTGAACCTGGCTCAGCGGTATCATGTTGAGGTGCCGATCAGTGAGCAGGTTTACCATGTATTATATGAAAATCGCCCAATAGAAGAAGCTGTTCGTGCGTTGTTGGGCCGTAAATCTTCACAGGAAACTTGTTTTGTTAAATAACAACCTGACATTAAAGACTAAAGCCTTTTTTGCACTCTTTGAGCCCGGCTTAATACAGATCCATAAACTGATTTTGCCGAAGTGCCTCATAGGTTACGATGGCGACAGTGTTCGACAGGTTTAGACTGCGGCTGTGTTCCAGCATAGGCAATCGTAGAATATGATTTTTCTCCAGCTGATTTAGATATTCCTCTGGCAGGCCGCGAGTTTCAGGGCCAAATACAAGATAATCCCCCGCCTGGAAATTTACCTGGTTATAAAGTTTCTGGCCTTTTGTTGATAATGCATAAACCTTCTGTTCTGGTTTTAGTTCATCAATAGACCGATAGGTTTTTACCTCTGCCCATTCGTGATAATCCAGACCTGCACGTCGTAACTGTTTGTTTTCCAGCTTAAAACCCAGCGGTTCAATCAAATGCAAACTACAGCCGGTGTTGGCGCACAGGCGGATGATATTGCCAGTATTCGGTGGAATTTCTGGTTGATAAAGCACGATATTAAACATGCCGGGTATTTAATCATGTTTTTGCTGCCTTTCATCAGAAAACCAGGGCCTAATTCAGTCCGTTTCTGCTCAGCTTGATAAAAAATGGCAACATTTCTGCTATATAAGAAGCGATGCCAGATGCATCAAATGATTTATGGGGAAGTCGATGCCAATGAGTGAACAGCAAAATTTATCAGTGAATACTAATACTTCTATTTCTGCAGAAAATAAGCCCAGTGTTTTACTGGTTGATGATGATCCTTTGATAACTGAGGGCCTGGGTTTTATGTTGCGTAAGCAATATAAGCTGGTTACCGCTGATTCGCGTCATCAGGCGATTGAAAAAATTAATCAGATGGATAATTTGCCCAGTATGGCCCTGATTGATCTTGGTCTGCCACCCTGTCCGCATAAACCGGATGAAGGGTTTGCCTTAATTCGTGAACTACTGTCATTACAGCAAAACATGAAGGTGTTAGTGTTATCCGGGCAGGACAATGATGTCAATATTCAACACGCTCTAGCAATTGGTGCAGTCGATTTTATCGCCAAACCGGCCGAGCCGGATTTGCTATTGGCCAGACTAAAGCATCATCAGCGCTTACATGAAATAGACCAGCAGCGTGACGCACAGAAAACAGTATCGATTATTGGTGACAGTGTTGCCATGCAAATGGTGAATAATCAGATTTCACAATTTGCAGACTCACCTTTCCCAGTGTTGATTGAAGGTGCCTCAGGTACGGGTAAAGAACTGGTCGCTAAGGCATTACATGAAAATAGTAAGCGCAGTGAAGAGCCATATCTGGCCATAAACTGCGCAGCAATTGCCCCCGACCTGTTAGAGGCGCAATTATTTGGTCATGCCAAAGGTGCTTTTACAGGTGCCGTAAATTCGCATAAAGGTTTTTTTATTGAAGTTGGCAAAGGTACCTTATTTCTTGATGAACTTGGCGAGATGCCAATGACGCTGCAGAGCAAGTTATTGCGTGTTATTGAAAGCGGCCATTTTTATCGCATTGGTGAAACCAGTGAACTGAAATCACAGGCAAGAATAATCGCGGCAACCAATAAAAATTTATCAGAAGAAGTTCATAATGGAAACTTCAGGAATGATTTATATCATCGCTTAAGCATATTAAATATTAAATTGCCGGCCTTAAATTTAAGGGGAGATGATGTTTTTCTATTATTAAATACCTTTATTGAATCGTATGCTGATACCGTGTCACCTTTTATATTAGATGACGGCGCCCGTGAGCTTTGGCAACAATACGATTATCCGGGTAATGTGCGTGAATTAAGAAATATTGTTATCCGGCTGGGCACAAAGTATCCAGGCCAAAGTGTTAATAAGGAGCAGTTAAGCGCAGAGATGGAGACGCAGTTATCAGCTAATGGATTACCAGGCAGTGCAACATCGGTAAGTGACGAGATGATCAAGCAGCAACTACATGTTGATGAATTTGATCTGGATAAATTAATAGATGAAATTGCAAGCCGCAGCATTCGTATTGCTCTGGAAATGAATGACAATAATGTAAGCAAGGCTGCCAAAGCACTAAAAATCAATCGAACTACTTTATACAGTCGCGTACATAAACTTGGAACGGATTCTTAATGTATCAGGAACATTTTGGTTTAACCCGCCCACCATTTAACATAACGCCGGATACCAGTTTATTCTTTGAGGGTTGTCAGCGCGGAGCTGCTTTAGACGCTTTAATCTATGCGATAAAAAGTGGCGAAGGCATTATTAAAGTTGTTGGTGAAGTCGGCAGTGGTAAAACCATGTTGTGCCGCATGCTTGAAGTGCGGTTGTCCAACGATGTAGATGTTATCTATATCGCAAATCCGAGTTTATCGCCGGACAATATACTTCACGTAATTGCTCACGAGCTACATCTCGATGTAAGTAACGAGATGAGTAAAGTTGACGTAATGCAACGGATACAGAAACATCTGTTAAAAAAACATGCCAGCAATCGACAGGTTATATTATTTGTTGAAGAGGCACAGAGCATGCCAGTAGAGACGCTGGAAGAAATC
Source organism: uncultured Gammaproteobacteria bacterium (assembly GCA_963768215.1). Taxonomy (GTDB): domain Bacteria; phylum Pseudomonadota; class Gammaproteobacteria; order SZUA-229; family SZUA-229. Next base: position 10,529 of record CAVYHW010000123.1, on the reverse strand, counting down.
CGTCTGTTGAGTAATCTGGAAACTGATAAAAATAAATTATTACAGATGGTATTGTTTGGCCAGCCAGAGCTGAATGAAAAGCTTTCAGCTCCAAATATACGCCAGTTAAAAGAACGAATTACATATAGTTTTAATTTATTACCTTTTCTACCTGATGATACCCTGGAGTATCTGAATTTCCGTTTACGTGCTGTCGGTTATAAAGGGCCGGATATTTTTAATAAAAAAACAGCCGGCGTGGTAAAAAAATATTCTGATGGTTTAACACGTCGAATTAATATTATTGCTGATAAATCACTATTAGCAGCATTTTCTGAAGACAGTCATACCGTTACGCCATCACATATAAGGTCAGCTGCACGGGACAGTGAGTTTAATAGCAGGACTGAAAATAAAAAAATATCATTGTTGGCCGCTGTTTTTATCTTGATATCCGGTGCACTAATTACCGGTTTTTACATCGGACAACAAAACCAGGAAAATCAAAATCCAGTAGAACAGAGCGATGCCGCAGCTTCAGCTTCGGTACAGATGACTGAAGCCGGGCAGGTCAGGTCAAAAAAAAACAGTTCAATAAATAATGAAGATTCAGTAGCCTCAAATGGTGCGCCTGGTCTAGTTGCAGAACGTATTGAAAACACTAAGCAGTGGTTAGCACAAGCACAGGATGATCACTTTAGTATTCAATTGTTTACGGCCAGAACAATTGATGCAGATAAAGTCGAAGCATTTCTGCGGAATGCGCCTGAAATGCTTGATTTTACAAGAATTTACATCTATGAAACTGAAGTAAATGGACGTATGTGGTATAGCGTGCTGTACAACGATTATGCAACTCAGGATAACGCCATCGACAATCTTGAACAGTTGCCTTCGTCACTTAAAGCAAATGATCCTTATTTACGCCGTATTAGTGCACTGAAAAAAGACAGTACACGTAACAGGCAGTACGCGGAACAGGACGATCAATAAATCAGTTTTAATTAACGTGTTAATTAATGGTAATGAAAAATATAAAAAATCCATTTTTACAGAGTTGCTTATTTACAGTAGTTGCCGTTTTTGTTGTTGCCTGTGGTGCTACAAATCCACCAGCACCATCTGAAGGGCATATTAAATCTGCTTCTGATGATGTGGCTACTGATAAAAGCCGGATTCCTCAGCACGTGACACAAGTTCCTGCCTTACCTCGGCCAGGTAAACGCAAAAAACTGGAAACCTATACTGTTGTGGTCAATCAGGTACCCATTCGTGAATTGCTGTTTTCAATGGCCAGGGATGCTGATTTAAACCTGGATATCGATAATGATATCTCAGGAAAAGTCACCATGAATGCGATTGATCAAACCCTGCCAAAAATATTAGACCGCATTGAATCACAGTCAAATATTACATACTTTCTTGAGGGTGACACCTTAAAAGTAAAAGCAGATAAACCCTATCTTTATACATACAACATCAATTATCTAAATATAAATCGTTCCAGTGGTGGCAAAGTTAGTGTATCAACTGAGATTGGCGCAACCAGTAGCGGAATTGGAAGTGCCGGTAGTGGCGGTGGTTCGGGCGGTGATAATAAAGCCCATTCTGAAATAGAAAATAAAAGTATTAATGAGTTCTGGACAACAATAACATTAAATATTGCTGGAATAATAGGTGTGGACATTAAGTCGGGTTCAGGTTCACGAATAGTAACGGGTAACAATATTTTAGTGAATCGTGAAAGCGGTATTATGGCGGTACGAGCTACTGCAAAACAGCACAAAACGATTAAAAAATTTATTGATCGGGTTGTTGGTAATGTGCAGCGCCAGGTATTAATCGAAGCGACCATCGCAGAAGTACGTCTAAGCGATACTTATCAGGCGGGCATTGACTGGTCGATAGTTAGTGAAACAGCCGTTGTTGATGGTCAAACAGTAATAACCAAAGGCGGTATACAGGATGTAATCGGTGGCAGTTTAGGATCATCACCATTTTTCCAGTTGGCAACGACTGGCAATGTAAATGGAAATCCGCTGAATATAACTTTAAAAGCACTGGAGACATTTGGAGATGTTAAAGTGTTATCAAGCCCAAAAGTCATGGCGCTTAATAATCAAACGGCCATTCTTAAAGTTGTAGATAACGAAGTTTATTTCAATATTGATGTCAATGTTGTTCCAGCAAGTCAGAATTCTGAAGCGCTAACAACCGTTGATACGACCGTAAATACCGTTCCGGTTGGCTTTGTAATGTCGGTGACGCCCTATATTGATGAAGATGACGTTGTTTCTCTGAATGTGCGTCCAACAATATCAAGAATAATTCGATTTGTTAATGATCCAAACCCGATCCTGGCTGAACAAAACGTTGTAAGCGAGATTCCGGTAATACAGGTTCGTGAAATAGAAACCATGTTAAAGATCAATAACAGGGATACCGCAGTTATTGGTGGTTTGATGCAGGACCAGATTAATAAAGACAATCGTGGCGTACCTGTTTTATCCAGTATTCCTTTTCTGGGAGCACTGTTTTCTTATACGGAAGAAGAATATGTTAAATCCGAACTGGTCATTTTTATACGCCCGGTAGTTATGGAACATGCCAGCCTCGATGGTGATTTAGCAGGCTACAAAAAATACTTGTTAGAGGATATGCAGCAGGAAACATCTAATCGACTTTCTGATCAGTAAGGGCCGTGTAAGGTAAGTATCATGAGTTTATTATTAGATGCACTAAAGAAAGCTGCAGACGACAAACAAAAAATATCTAGCGGTGAATCCGCAAGTTCAGAAGTATCTAAAGCAGATCGGCCTGCAGAGCAAAGCGTTAAGTCCTCAGCTAGCAATGAACCTCTGTCCCATACAGAAGAACTAAGCCTGCAGTCAACTGAATATCAGGAAATGGCAACGGAAACATTAGCAGTAAATAATGTAGAGGAGTTAACTGAGTTAACACTAGATCTTGATGAAAAGACTGATGATATATCTACTGCAGCATTTAGTACTATCGAGAATGATGATTTATCGAACAGTAATGCAGTGCCAGAAAGGCCCGATAATTTAAGCCAGAATAAAACTGGCAGGGGGTCTGTAAATGACAACGCTTCACAAAAAGGAAGGTTTACGGTATCAGATGATGCGCTGTCCATGCTGGTATATAAAACAAATAGTGATGTAAAGAAAGATAAAGTTATTGTTATTGCCAGCGTGCTAATGATCAGCCTGACAATTCTTGTAATAGGTGGAGTGTATTATTATATGGATGCACAGGAGGAGATTGCAGTAATGGAGCGTAATCACCGCATAGCAATGCAGTCGATGCGCTCAATAACCAGTACAGAGAAATCACCTGAAGAATTAACAATTATTCGCAATCTGGTAAGCGATACTGAGCTGGATAGGAAAGTACAATATGCAAAGGAACATGTCGCGAGTAGAAAGAATTCAGAGCGTATACGGTCAAATGCGCAGCCTAAGAAGAATGCGACAGAGACGAATATAGAGGCAGCAACATCTGCTTTCTCCATTAAAAAAACCAATATAGCTGATCCTGTGGGTGAAAAACTTGATGCGGCATGGCAGACATATGAAAGTGGAAATTACAACGAAGCGAAAAAATTATACAGAAAAGTATTGAATATTGAGGATGATAATAGAGATGCGTTGCTTGGTTTAGGCGCCATAGCTGTTGTAGAAAAAGACAGGATGGCGGCAAGGAATATTTATTTATCATTATTAAAACAGGATCCACGCGACCCGATTGCTACAGCTGCCATAGCAAGCTTGCACAATAAAAAATCATCACTAGAATCGGATGAAGAGTATCTGTTATCTATGCTCAGGAAAAATCCTGATGCGCCACATTTAAATTTTTCGCTGGCCAATATTTATGCGCAGCAGAATAAATGGAAGCCTGCACAGCAGTATTATTTTAATGCCTTGAAGCATGACAATGAAAACGCAGATTATATTTTTAATCTTGCCGTGAGCATGGATCAATTAAGCAAACAAAAGCAGGCGGTCAATTTTTATAAAGATAGTTTGGCTAAATCTTTAAATAAACAGGTCAGTTTTTCACGTGAGGCCGTGCAAAAACGTATTCGAGAATTGTCGGAGCTTTAGTCTGATGAGTATTACTGGTTTAAGTTCAGTGAAAGAAAAACTTGGGCTGCAATTGCTTAAGAAGGGCCTGATATCGGCTGATCAGCTTGATATCGGATTAACAGAGCAGAAGAAAAATGGCCGCCTGTTAGGTGAGGTCCTGGTTTCTTTAGGTTTTGTGTCTGAATCCGTAATGCGTGATGCCTTAGGTCAGGTGCTGGGTATTGCCAGTATTGATCTTGCCAGTGTTGTTCCTGATAAAGCCGCTTTAGATTTGATTGAAAAGGAAGTTGCAGAACGTTATACCATCGTCCCAGTCAGTTTTGATGAAGAAATTCAACGACTGAGCATCGCAATGAAAAATGCTGCCGATTTAATGATTATTGATCGTGTGCATGCATTAGTCGGAAGGACGATTGATTTATACCCCATGGTTGCAGGGGAAGGCGAAATAAAAAGGGCCATTGACCAGTTTTATGGTTATGAATTATCGGTTGATGGCATATTACATGAAATAGAGACAGGTGAAATTGATTATCGAAGCCTGGATGCAACAGAAGATGAATATAGTCAGCCTTTAGTTCGCCTGGTTGATGCTATCCTGGCGGATGCCGTAAAGCGTGAAGCATCGGACATTCACTTTGAGCCGGAAGATGGTTTTTTACGTCTGCGTTATCGTATTGATGGCGTACTGAGACAAATTCGTAGTCTACATAAAGACTACTGGTCGGCCATCGTGGTGCGGCTAAAAGTAATGTGTACGATGAATATTGCAGAAACACGAATTCCACAGGATGGACGTTTAAGTTTGCAGGTCCAGGGGCATCGAGTAGATTTCCGTGTCTCTGCACAACCAACAACACATGGTGAAAATATTGTATTACGTGTGCTGGACCGCGCCAAGGGTATTGTGCCAATGGACCAGCTGGGCATTCATGAAGAAACATTAAATGAATTAAAAATGATGATGGCGAGGCCTGAAGGCATCATTCTTGTTACCGGCCCAACAGGTAGCGGTAAAACAACCACATTGTATTCATTACTGAATTACGTGAAATCAGAACAGGTAAATATTATGACATTGGAGGACCCTGTGGAGTATCCAATGGATATGATCAGGCAAACCTCCGTGAATGAAGTTGCACGAATGGATTTTGCCAATGGTATACGTTCCATGATGCGCCAGGACCCGGACATTATTCTGGTCGGCGAAATCCGTGATGAAGATACTGCTGATATGGCATTTCGTGCTGCGATGACAGGCCACCAGGTGTTATCGACATTGCATACGAATTCCTCTATAGGCACCTTTCCGCGATTACTGGATATAGGTGTGTTACCGGATATTATGACGGGCAATATTATTGGTGTTATCAGTCAACGACTCATTCGCTTATTGTGCCCACATTGTAAAAAAGAAAAATACCCTGATGAAATAGAAAGGAAATTATTGAACCTTGAATTAGATAATAACAAAAATGTAATTTATGATGCAGATGGCTGTAGCTTTTGTGACAACACTGGTTATAAAGGCCGTGTCGCGATCATAGAAGCTTTACGCATAAATAATGAGTTAGATGAGCAGATTGCAAAACGTGCCACTCTGGGTGAATTAAAAGCGACTGCAAAAAGAACAGGTTATAAAACACTTGCAGATGACGCTGTTCGTTGTGTCATTGAAGGCAAAACATCGATAAACGAAGTGTCACGAGTTATCGATCTAACGCAGCGAATAATGTAGCGTACTATAGGGTAAAAACTGTGCCTGATTATAAGTTCAGAACAATAGATGCCTCAGGGAAAATTCGTAGCGACACGATGGTGGCGAGTAATCCTATGGAGCTGGAAAAGCGCCTGGGAAGCATGGGGTTTGATTTATTAAGTTACAAGGAACATAACAAGACTGCAAAAAGTGCATTTCAAAGTAAAAATATCAGTCGGCGAGAGTTAATCAATTTCACGTTTCATGTAGAGCAGTTAATAAAATCAGGCGTGCCTTTAATCGATAGTTTAAAAGACATTCGTAACAGTATTGATTACAGCCATTTTACTGATGTTTTACAAACCGTTATTGATGAAATTGAAGGTGGTAAGACCTTATCACTTGCCTTAGCAGGGCACCCAACAATATTTGATAAAGTTTATGTCACATTAGTGCGTATTGGTGAAGAAACCGGACAATTGGCAGAAGTGTTACATGACCTGGCCGAGACCATACGCTGGCAGGATGAGCTGGTATCACAAACAAAAAAAATAATGATTTATCCCGCAATTGTATCTGTCGTTGTATTGCTGGTTGTTACGTTTTTAATGATGTATTTGATGCCGCAGTTGTTGCCATTCATAAAAAACATTGGTTCTGAAGTCCCGTTGCATACATCGATCCTGATAAACATATCAGATGCATTTGTCGAGTACTGGTATTTGATTTTTAGTTTACCTGTGATTTTAATTTTTGGACTGAAAGCCATTGCAAAAACTAATCGGCAGGTTAAATATTATATTGATGGATTAAAATTAAAAGTCTGGATTTTTGGACCGTTGATGACAAAAATAAAATTAGCACGTTTTGCTAATTATTTTGCCATGATGTATAGCTCTGGTATTACCGTGCTTGATGCTTTAAGAATTTCAGAAGACATGGTTGATAACATGGTGCTTGAAGATTCAATTCATCAGGCGCGACAGAACATCTCTGACGGTGTCATCATTAGCAAAAGTTTTGAAAGTGTTGGTGTGTTCCCGTCAATGATAGTGCGCATGTTGAAAGTGGGCGAGGACACCGGCGCAATGGATGACGCTTTATTAAATGTCAGTTATTTTTATAATCGGGAAGTTAAAGAATCTATCGATAAAATAGAGCCAGCGTTACTGCCTATACTTACCGTGATACTCGGCGGTATTATGATGTGGATAATGATGGCGGTATTAGGTCCAGTATATGATGCCGTTGCAGGAGTGAAAATCTAGTGCAATATCCTTCTGATAATTACGAACTCGCCATTCTCACAAGGACAGAGCACGCATCATGAAGCGCCTGTTTTATTTTACCGGTTATCGATTAAATGTTTCTCACTGGAAGGGCGGGAAACTTGTTGGCGCCAGTTCTTTTGAACCAACAGACTCAGGGCTGTATCAGTTTCGTAATTATTTACTACAAACTAAAAACATTTCCAGTAAGTTTCTGGTTGATGTTATTGAAGAAGATTTTAGAAACGAGAAAATTCCTCATGTAGGCAGTAAAGACAGACATTCTGTGGTTTCCCGCGTAATTGATCGATATTATCGTTCAAGCCAGGATTACTGCTACAGCGAAGTAATTGGCAGAGAAAAAGGCGGCAGAAAAGATGATATAGTCCTGCTCGGCGCCATGACTAATCCACAATTAATTCAGCCGTGGATTTCTATCATTGATGAGTGTGAAGTACCTTTGTCAGGTATATGGACATTGCCATTAATCAGTATAAAACTGCTAAAAACAATAAAAGCGACTAGCGGTGTTGTATTACTTATTAGTCAACAGGTTAACAGTAATATCAGGCAGACTTTGTTCAGAGATGGCAAGTTAAAATCTAGTCGTCAATCAATAATAAATCAGAATAAAAGCGATATATCCGGTATGGGTGCACTTGTAGCGCCAGAAGTAGATCGAACTATTGATTTTTTACGCGCACAAAATCTGATTGCTGCTAATGAAGTAATAAATATACATATCCTGGGAAGTAATGAGCAGTTATCATCATTACGGCAATCTTTTAAAACTGATGAACAAAAAACAGTAACCATTCATCCAATTGTAGAAGTCCAGGATAAATTAGGTTTAACAGGCGTTGGAGAAAAATATTCAAATGAAATATTTGCCTGGCTATGTTTAAGCCAGGGCGTTTCGCTTGGTCACTATGGCCCACGGCGGTCATTTAATCGCTACCATAATAAGCTTGCAGCAATATTTTTGTATGCGGCAAGTCTGCTTGTTGCGGTTGCGGGCATTTTACAAACCGAATCAAATATTTATGATGCCATGGAATATCAGAAATCCATTACCTTATTAAAACAGCAGGAGAAAAGCTATAAAGAACTGTATTCAAAAAAATTCAAGGAATTCGAAGAAGTATATCAGAATGCCGGAGTGATGAATTCAGCAGTGGCTCTTGCTGAACGTATTAAGCTTAATGGTACAACGTCACCACTGGATTTTTTAATTACCTTAAGCAATATTTTAAGTCAGCAGGGTGTTGGTGAAGTGCATATTGATAAAATTGCCTGGCGGGCAATTAATGTCAATGAGAAGAATAAAAATGAAGATTTAGCAAACTTCACCGCGAAGTCATCAGTTAAACATGGTGCAGTCATAACTGGGCGTATTGTTGAATCAGAACATAATTATCGTGAATCGATAAATCATATCCAGGCAATTATTAATTATTTAAAAATACAATCCACGCATAGAAAATGTAGAAACTCTGACCTTACCCGTTGATTTACGCCCGGAAAGTAAATTCTCTACCGAGTCTGGTGTGGACATGAAGCAACGAAGCGACAGAGAATCATCCGGTATTTTTTCACTAAAAATTATCATGAAGGCGCCTGATCATGCTTAACAAACTAACACCAGCAATGATACGCGCCGCAGGCGTATTTGTCGTCATGCTGGTGATCAGCATTATTGTTGTGTCTATCTCATATGTATATATGGATGACATATATCTGGACCAGCAATCAGCAAAACGTGAGATGCGCAAATGGAAAACAAAGATAGACAGGTCAGTTGAATATAATCAGATTATTGATGATTATGAAAGTAATTTTTTAAAGCTGGTTAACCAGGGCGTGGTTGGAGATGAAGACCGTTTAAGCTGGTTTGAGACAATTCAAAATACAGCCAAAAAACGCGGCATGCCATTGGTTAAATACAGTATTTCTACGCAGGAAGTATTAAAGGCATCTAATCTGAAACTCGAATATAAAGGGATAGATGTGTTTAAAAGCAGCATGACGCTAGATGTCAAAATGGCGCATGAAGGTGATTTATTTGCCCTGTTAAATGATTTAACAAAAGCCAGTGGTTTATATACTGTTGATAAATGTAACATTGAAAAAATAAACAATAAAAATGTTGATACAGTCAATAATATGAAAGCTTATTGTGAACTGGGCTGGTATACATTCAGAGGTAAAAAAGCTAATAAGGATGGTAAACATGCTGGTTAAGTCAATTATTACAGGAATGTTATGCTTAATTTATAGTGGTATGTTATATGCCGATTATGATGCAGCAAGCCTGCAGAAACTATTTACCGATAAAAGGCAGCGTGCACAGATTGATGCTGCGCGCTCAGGGGATTATTCGGGTACCGAGCCTCAACAAAAGACAGGCAAAGTTAGTGTGTCAGGTTATATGACACGAAGTGATGGTAAAAGTGTTGTCTGGCTAAACAAAAAAAATACACTAGATAAAACAAGAGTGAATAATATAAAAGTTCACCAGGCAAGCATTGGTAAAAATAAAAAAGTGGGAGTAACTGTTGACGGCAGACATGTCCATCTTAAGCCTGGCGAAACCTGGTCGGAAGATTCAGGTATTTCTGATGTTATAAAATAACTTATTCTGAAATTAAAATATTTGTTATGTTTGCCAGAGCATCAGTTAAAACAGCAAAATATCAACAGGGCATAGCGCTACTGGTGATAGCTATTATTTTTGTACTGGCTTTTAATGTCTATATATTTTCTGATTTATCAATATCGCAGGTAAGGTTCGATAAGACGCAAAATTCGCTGCAAACGTTAAAAAAAGCTAAGCAGGCGGTAATAAATTACGCAGTAACATATGCCGATAGAGCTATAGATAATGATTACGGTATTCTGCCTAATCCTGAAACATTTTTGAATGGCAATGATGGGAATATGGCAGGTGCTGCTGGAGCAAAAAATACAAACGCTGTCGGCTGGTTGCCCTGGCGTTCACTTGACTTGCCAAATCTTAAAGATGAATCGGGAACATGCCTGTTTTATGCCGTAAGCGGTACTTATAAGTTGGGTCCACGTGCTGATATGGTTAACGAAGACAGTATTGGTATGTTTAGGGTTTTAAATAGTGACGGTACGGTTGTGCAAGGCGGTAGCGTAGACAGTCAAGTTGTGGCATTAGTTATTGCACCGGGCGCCCCACTACCAGGTCAAGTTCGAAATCCGTCGATAGTTAATTCCAACTGTGGCAGAGACTATGCTGCCAACTTTGTGTCGGACTATCTTGAAGGCAATGGTGTTTATGACAACAGTAGTGTTTCTGCTGTAGCCGATACTATTGATGATTTTATTCATGCAACAGAAACTTCAGCTACAGCAGCGACGCCGTACAATGATATATTTCTTACCATCAACAGAGAAGAAATCTGGGATGCAATTGTCAAACGAAATGATTTTAAAATAAAAATGGAAAAC
>CAVYHW010000122.1:0-11054 GCA_963768215.1 uncultured Gammaproteobacteria bacterium | reverse complement strand
GCGATCTCCCCTGTCTTGCCAGCCATTCATCAATGATGGCATTACCGAATTTATCGGGCAGTGAATCGGCCAGTAATCCCGGCAGACCCATGAAGGTGTCTTTATTTAAGGCGGGAAACATAAAGCGCGCATCACTTTTATTTTGACCTGCTCTATTAAGCGGCATATGGATGGGCGAAATTTCCAGCCCTGAACGCTGGAACTCAGGCGTGTATTCAAAAATAGCATAACCCTGATCCAGCCAGGTAACCGCCCCGACATCCTGCCCCCAGAGCTTTATAACTGCTGTTTGTAATGCATTTGCCATCTTAATAACCAGTCTCTTTAATCTGCGCTGGAGCTACCAGTCTGCGTCGGTGGTTTTTGATGCTGTAGAGGTGTTGCTGTGATCTGCTTGCTGGCGTCGGCCTGCGCGTAAACGTTCGGTTGTTTTACGTGCAGCAATTTCTAACGGGCTGATAGTGATTTCCGGGATAAATGCATCAAGCTCCTGCAACGCCCCCAGTTCGCGTAATACAGCGATAATGCTCGCCAGCTTTGCATTACCCGCTTCGAGGGATTTAATGGTGCCCACAGAAAGCAAGGTAGCCTCAGCCAGTGCTTGCTGGGTGATATTTTGCTGTAAGCGCAGGGTCTTCAGTCGATGACCCAGTTCGGTCAAAATCGCTTTATCGGACATTGAGTAATAATTCATGATAATTACATTAATAGCTAATTTATTATTTGTTAATAGTTATTTCTGTTACTTATAGTCAGAATTATATCTATTATAGTTATTGATGTTTTCTTGTCAAGAAGAAATTATAATAGCTAATAAATAAACTATTAAATATATTATTATTAATTAATAGCCATATTATTGGCTATTAATTAATGTAATCGTATATAGCGGAACGAAGTAGTATTTCCGGGTGAGAATGTTTAGGGTAACAGTAGTTGAAACTCAGCATAGTTATTGCCACGCTGAGGATAGCAACTCTGGATTTTGTAATGATAACTGCCTGTGCAAATACATTTGCAGCGACTTATTTGAACCTGGCTTCAAATCAATCTATCTGAATTCGATGAAATTCTGTTTTATGACATTTGGGACAGGGTGGAATATGGCCGATAGTATGAAAATGCAGTTTTTCCCCGCATTCATCACAGACAAGTGTGCCCGGGCCTGTAATTTCTCCCGTATGGTAGAGAAAGGGTTTCTGCGCGTTCTCTTTCATCCGCAACAGCTCGACCGTGGTTTTGTCCGCGGTTTCCAGTAACAGGCGGATTATCTCGCTCTTGATCAGCGCTGTTTCGAAGCCTAGCCAGTCCTTAACGGCATAATCAGTTTCTGAAAGATAGTTAACGACATCGTCGAGATCACGTTTCAGCCAGGTGGATATTTTGTCGGCATCCTCTTCTGCTACTTCTCCCAGTTTTACTATTTTATCTTTAGCTTCATCAACCAGCTCATGAAGCAGAGGACCGCTTTTATCTTTTACCTTATGTATGTCTGCTGCAACATGTTCGTACATGGTTTCATAGGCAGCGCCGAGTGCATCAAGAGGATCAACGTGTTCAGGCTTTTTCATATCTATCTCCCATTTATGAGAATATATTAACTTAAGGTTATGTATCTTACCGCTTATAATGCTGGTACATATCAACAATTATTACGATATTTTTATTAAAGAAAAACAGAATTAAAACTGATATGGATAGTTAAACCTGGAAACTTCAGTTGGATCACGAAAGTCCACGCAAGTCCTTGACGCACCTGGCAAACCAGAAACAGCTCTTATCACCAATAAGGTGACCACGATTTTTTCTGATTTACCATGTACACCAATTACTTACGCGTCTTTTTCGCGCCCAACTGAAGTTTCCAGGTTTAGCCACACTCTTTCACTGAACAGTCTAATGTTTGCTGGTATACTTGCCAGTACGGTATTTGTACTAAAACAATTTATAAAGTCTACAATAAACATAATTGAATAACTGAAATCTTAATCTGCGACGGGGATGGATTGTGAGTAATAAAGATAAGAGTAATAAAGATAAGAGCAATAAAGAAAATGTCAACAAAGACAAGGTCAAAAAACATAAAATCAATAATAAACGTTATGAGGATGAGCTATTTAAGCTTCAGCTTGAACTGGTAAAACTTCAGGCCTGGATCAATCACACCGGCCTGAAAGTTGTGGTCCTTTTCGAAGGGCGCGATGCAGCCGGTAAGGGCGGCGTGATCAAACGAATTACCCATCACCTTAATCCACGTATCTGCCGGGTGGCTGCATTGCCCGCCCCCACAGAACGTGAAAAGACACAATGGTATTTCCAGCGTTATGTGCCGCTGCTACCCGCTGCAGGCGAAATGGTATTGTTTGACCGCAGCTGGTACAACCGGGCCGGCGTCGAAAAAGTTATGGGTTTCTGTACAGACGAAGAATATCAGGAATTCCTGCGCTCCTGCCCCGAATTTGAACGCATGCTGGTGCGTTCCGGCATCATCCTGATCAAATACTGGTTCTCGGTTTCAGATGAAGAGCAGGAACACCGTTTTCAAAGCCGGCTCATTGAGCCCCACAAACGCTGGAAACTAAGCCCGATGGACCTGGAGTCGCGCAAACGATGGGTTGAATACTCAAAAGCAAAAGATCAGATGTTCGCCCATACCGATATCAAACAGGCGCCCTGGTATGTGGTTAAATCAGATATTAAAAAACACGCACGGCTCAACTGCATTGCGCACCTGCTGAGTTTAATACCATACGAAGACCTGACTCCCGAAGCCATCGTCCTGCCCAAGAGAGAAGAAGGTATCGGTTATGTAAGACCTCCGATAACCGACCAGACTTTTATACCGGAAGTTTATCCCTGACACATAAAGCTCTGAATTTGTCAGCACAGAACATAGAGTATTCTGCAAAATCCTGCAGGCAAACAAAACCCCGCTTGATTGCGGGGTTTAAGACCTACTGCGCTCTTAACTCAAGCACTTATTATTGTTATGTAGATAGAACTCAGCAACCCACATTAGTTTAGATACAACAGTTTTGTCCTTATCTACCTGACGCCAGCAGGCATAAACAATGCCAGTGACTGTTCTGAAAAATTCAGTAGGATAACTGCAACAGAGAATTTAATAGAATTCATACATGGGTCCGTTTTTTGTATCATATTGACAGTATACAAAGCAATATACATACCAGAATAATAACTTGTTAAATATCAATAAGATATAGCTTCGCCTCACAATACAATATCTCAAACTGTAAATTTTACAGACATCATGTTGAGAACCTGACAGGATCCACATCCCTACTTACCCGCGGTTAATAATTTCGACAGTAATATATTGATATCATGGCTATAGCCGCTTCTTTTCTTTTAGCTTGAAGCATTAAAAAGGCCGGTATATATACCGGCCTTTTTAAATAAATGAAGTAGAAATATCAGCTTGCTATACGCCTGACCATTGCCGCCAGGCCAAATAAACCTGATGCAAATAACCATACAGCGGCGGGCACAGGGACAGCTGAAGCAGGAATACCTACACCAACAAGTTTTTTCTGAATAAAGGCATATTCACCAGTATTAAGCGTAGTTGCGCTTAGGTTATTCTGAAGTGAAATACTCAATGACGTATCTGAAATCCATCCGGCTGTATCAGCAAGGTTAATACTGGTGCCATCTGACCATTCAGATAAAACGCCCGTTTCTGCAAATGGGCCCGCATTAAATATACTGGAATCATAACAGGCAAAAATACCGCACGTGGTTGTAGTGCTCATCACACCCAGTCGTCCTGAGGCCGTTACTGTGGCGCCGGTCCCGTTTAAAGTGTAATCACCCACTTCAATTAATTCGAGTGACCCAATGTGGTATCCGACTGTTGTGACAGCAACTCCAATGATTAACGTTTGACTTGCTGAAACCACACCTGCTCCGTTTTCTGATACTGCTTTAAAATCAGCTGGCTGGAACATCAGGCTATTACCAACAACAAATCCGTCACCAAACAGTGAACTGTCATCAAAAGTGTAAGCTACGTCATTGCCTGGAAGTGTAACCATTGCAGCGGAAGCAAAACCAGAAACCGATAACCCGATGGTTAGCAATGCAACCTTATATGATCTAATAGATATTCCCATTTTACCCTGCACATTGTTGTATAATCGTATTAGTAACTACTAATGCAAAAAATAAGCCAGTTGTATAATATTCAATATATTCAATTACTTAAAAAATATCTAGTGTGCCATACCCACTTCATCTGTAAAATATATCGACAAGATAATTTGACCGCGGCTTAACCTCTCTCTAGAATATATTGATATTATTACAATATAATCAATATCTTATATAAGAGCATAGGCCGGACTTGTGCCTTCTGATTTTTCCGAAATAAGTCGTGATTATTTACAGTGTTAGTTAAATAAGTGACATTATCTGTAATCATCTATTACAAATATTGAGGTTTTATCGTTTACGCCCGGCTATACCTGACAAACCCAGTAAGCCAGAAAGAAGCAGCCATATAGATGCAGGGACAGGCACCACGACAGTTTCAATGATTGTTGCGCTACCACTTAGTAAGCCACCGGCAACATGCTTATTTTGAATAAAGGCATGATTACCCAGCGCAGTAACGGTCGATGCCGTTAATTCGCTGGAAATAATGAGATTGATAGAGGTGACACTGTCCCAGGGAGCGGTTGATAGATCTAACTGGCCAATCGAAGACCATTCATGTAATAACCCGTCATTTATGCCAAGACCACTATTTGCCAACGTCGTTGTTTCGTCAAGTAATGCATTATTGCTATCGACAATAGTAAGATTATTAACAACAGTAGTAGAACCTGCACCAGTCACTTTATAATCACCTCGTTGTTCGGAGGCTACCGTTTTGAACTGATAACCGGATTTAGCCACAACAGTAATGGTGGCTGTTGCGGAAAAGTTATGACTGCCACCACCGATAGATTCGGCTATAAAGTCAGCTGGCGAGGCAAAGATTGAATCTCCGACGACAGTGAAATCGCCAAATACGGCCATATCCGGTTGAGTATCATCATAAGAAAAATCCACTGTGGCGCCTTCAAGCTGAACTATTGCTGCCTGCGCTGCACTTGTGCTGAGTAAAAATACACAAGCAGTTAGTGCTCGCTTTATTAACATAGGTTTGTCAGCTTTCATAAGTTTTGTCTCATTTATCAGTGGTTTTATATTAGTCAGATAAATAAACGCAACTTTTATGCCAATATATTAATTACTTATAAATCAGATACTTAAAATTTCATCCATAAATCAATTGTAAATTTTATTGACAGTAAACCCTCCTGCACGGCTGAGCATAAGCGTACAGCTTGTTTGTTATAGGGATTAAAAGTGGCTTAACCCGAATATTTCACAGGAACGCTGAAAATATAGCTTAACATTATGATTTTATTAA
Organism: uncultured Gammaproteobacteria bacterium; assembly: GCA_963768215.1. GTDB lineage: Bacteria > Pseudomonadota > Gammaproteobacteria > SZUA-229 > SZUA-229. The sequence continues at coordinate 5,617 of CAVYHW010000122.1, read as the reverse complement.
TAAATATTAGTATATTAGCAAAACACACTATGTACCTGGTATCGCTATACAGTTTTTGCCATGAAAAGTTTTCTGGGGATCTCAGCGGCCCCATGTTTGACTTATTTTGGGACCGATTCGCCTGTAACCATAGCTATGGCTATGCCCATTAATGATATTCTGGGGCGAATCGGTCAAACTGACTCACCGACCGATGTTATAAAATATCTCCCCATTGTCTGTATTCCTATGAAATATCCGGGTTAAATTCGTTCAGGAGAGCATTGCTATCATGATGCTAAAGCACAGTGTTGCCTTTCAGATAGGTTTAACCCTTTGTGAAACTTGATGAATAAGCACAATGTGCGATCCATACCATAAAGGTGAAGACCGGGTCTGCTCAAGATCGACATCAACATACTGTAAAACCTGTTGCCTGAGTTCGTCATCCTGCTGCTGACTGGCAATGGTGTATAAGACACTGAGCAAGGTTGCTGAAGCTGAAGGCATGGTATTGTCGGCCAGCACCCGTTCCCGGGTTTCATAAGGAATAGCCAGTTTCTCTGACAACTGCCAGCCATGGTCGTTATGAAAACGCTGCAACCCGGCGAGCGCGATTTTCCTGGCTGTGTCCCATGCCTGTTTGTTACCAGAAGACCCGGCCCAGGCTGCAATGCCCTGACTGACATAGGCGTAATCTTCCAGGCTTACCCGGCCGCCCGGTTTGCCATCATGTACAAACCGAAACAGCTGTTTGCCATCCCAAAATTGATTTGCTAATACCTGGTATAGCCTTGTCGCAGCCTGGCGATAACGTTTATCATCGGTTTGACTCACGGCCCTGCTCATACTGGTCAGCAACAGGCCATTCCATGCTGCAAGCACCTTGTTGTCTAGCGGAATTTTGCGTTGTTTTCGCGCCTGCTGAAGTTTAATGCGGGCCTGCTCCAGCTTTTTGCTGATATCACTGGCTGGCCGTTTGAGCTGCTGCGCAACATCCTCCACTGTATTTACAAACCTGAGATGATGACCCGCCTCAAGTTGAAGACTGCCTTCTGCGCCCCAGATCAGGCTGACAATATGCAGCTCATCCGCATCAAGAATCGACTTTAATTGTTCGACTTGCCACAGATAATAACCGCCCTCAATGTTGTTGTTATCCACCGCAGACAGGCTGGCAATATATGCCCCCTCCGGGCCCCCATTTGTGGCAGACGCAGACATGGAGTCAATAACAAAATCCAGGGTATCCAGCGCCACCTGTTGATAGGCCGGCTGATGAAATAAATCTGCGGCAGACAGGTAAATATCAATCAGTTGTGCATTGTCATACAGCATTTTTTCAAAATGCGGAATCTCCCATGACGGGTCAACGGTATAGCGAAAAAAACCGCCGCCAATGTGATCACGTAATCCCAGCTGCGCCATCGCATCAAGTGTTAGTTTGATAAACCCGGCAAGTTTTTCATCCGGGAAACTTGCCTGAATTTCAATCAGGCTACTCAGCTGGGGTGACATGGGAAACTTGTTTTGCTGTCCAAATCCGCCCGCAGTTTCATCCGCGAACTGCATTGCATGGCGAATCAGTAATTGCGCCATGGTTTTGTCCAGGCCAGCTGCTGGCTGTTTTCCCGAATGCGTTTTCACTTCGGGTTTCATGACGTTAAAGTTGTTAAGCGCTGTGGCCCTGAGAGATTTTTCCTCTTTATTCCAGAGCATTTGCAAGCGTCCCAGTATTTCAGAAAAATCTTTTTTTGGCCGGTAAGTGAAACCAACTAGCGGATAACCGTCAGGAGTAAGGAACACGTTAAGCGGCCAGCCGGCATGCCCGTTGGTGCGTTCGGTAAAGTCAATCAGCCAGCTGTCCAGTGCGGGCTGTAATTCACGATCCACTTTCACTGGTATGGCCAGTTGATTCAGCAGGTCGGCAACAGCCGAATCGGAGTAACTCTCTCGTTGCATTACATGGCACCAGTGGCAGGAAAAATAGCCGCTGGAGATAAAAATCAGCTTGTTTTCGGTTTTGGCGCGATCAACCACGGCGCGTCCCCAGTCCTGCCAGTTCACCGGGTCATTGCCATGTAACGCCAGGTAGGGTGAAGCATGCTGCTTTAGTTGATTGTGAAGTGGCTGTAATTCAGGATTGGCCTGTAATGGTGTGATGACTGATATAAGAAATAAGCATATCCTTAAGCTGACAGAAAACAGTTCTGCTTTGCTTTTCAGTATGATTAGATGGATGCCCATAATTGATAGACTATCAAAAGATGATTAAAGTGTGTATTCCTGATTGTGAATTTATGGTTTGGCCAGAAATATATGACCATACACAAATGATACATAATTAATGATAATCCAGCCCTCTTTTATTTTGGAAAATATTCATGAGAAGCAGTAATCTTAAACAAACCATACGTGCGCAGCGTGAAAAATTAACTGCCATGTTAAGTGAAGAAATGCATAAGCTGGCGATAAAATCTGCACACCTGCTCGACAATCGTGAACAACTGGATTTGTTGTTGTCCGAAGCTTTGCCCCGGCTGCCATACTGTAAGCACCTTTATATAATGGATTCTAATGGCGTTCAGATAACAGATAATATTACGCAAACCGGCAAAGATGCTGAGCATTTCGGACGCAACCGGATGGACAGGCCCTACATGCAGGGAATAATAGGAATAACAGACTTTAAATTATCCGAAGCCTATATCAGCCGAAATAAAAAGAGACCATCATTTACGGCTATCCAGGTTATAAGAGATAAAAATGGCGAGCGTGCGGGGTTTCTTGGGGCAGATTTTGATTTAAGAGAATTGCCCGGCATCAAAGAAGCATATCAGGAACCCGATGACTGGCGACAGATAAAGGGTGACCCGGCAATTCGCAGCGTGCTATTTAGTCAGCAACGAGCTGAGAGCCAGATGGACAGACACCTGGATCAGGTTTTGCCTGTTATCAATGAGTTAATGTGCGAGCATGGTGTCTTTCATGGCAAGTTACATTTTTCCAGCAGTCGCGCCACCATCTGGCTGGTTGATGATCCTTTCATTTACAGAATCTTAAGTATCGATGAGCTCATCGACCCTGACACCTGCCTGGCTTATCCAAGACGTGAATACCATCAGAGGGCAATAGTCCCGATGGACAAAATCATGCCGATATTTGAACTGTTTCGCAGTCTACGTTTTGCTGATGAAAATGTGTATTTAAGGGCAGGATCATTAAATATCATTAACGGCATGATCGGACTGAATTTTTCCTGTGATGGTTCACACTATATGCGTTTCGATGAATTTCTTGAGAAAAGCACAGATTTCTGGTTTGGAACACTTCAGGGGAGCAACTAAAGACGCTTATGAACTAAAAAAGGTATACATAAATCAAAAAAGATATAAGGTAAAATCCGCTCAGGTGAATGGCACTTACTTAAGCCGAAAATACCATTATCGCAGTAAGTTAGTCATTGCGAGCGATAGCGCGGCACGTGTTTGCCTGGAGCATGTGAACGCGTTTTTTGCGGCCCACAGGGTGAATTACATGGATGTAATTCATAATCTCTGGCAGATAGGCAGCATACGCTAAGAGATTGCCGCACTATCGCTCGCAATGACGGGAATTTCGGCTTAAGTAAGCGCCATTCCTGAGCAGGCCTGTTAAGGTAACTCTGATTAATTATTAAACATCAATTTCATCTATTTTAATCATGAATTCACTACAGCTTATGACCTCACTACAGCAAAATCCTGTTAAAGCAATAACAAGCTATATTTCACTAATCCTTATCATTGTCGGCTGGCGTCCTGCGCCACATCGCCCGAAGGTAGAACGCAGCTTAAACTGATCCCTGACGACCAGATGGATGCCATGGGTGCGCAAAGCTTTGAACAGATCAAACAACAGACGCCACTGACAAAAGACCAGAATATAAAGCAATATGTTCAATGTATTGCCGACAAAATAATTCCACAGGTTACACAGAACCCCGATCCCAAACAATGGGAAGTTCAGGTATTCGAAGATGATCAGGCCAATGCCTTTGCCCTGCCCGGATACAAGATCGGCGTTTATACCGGCCTGCTGAAATACGCAAAAAATCAGGACCAGCTAGCGACCGTCATGGGGCACGAGGTTGCACACGTCATTGCCAAACATGGTAACGAACGCGTTTCCAGTCAAATGGCAACACAGGCAGGTCTGGACATTGTCGGTGCAGTTTTAGGCGGCACGCAGGACCCAAACAATGCCATGATCCTTGCTGGCCTGGGGCTGGGTGTGCAGTATGGCATCACACTGCCCTTCAGCCGAAGCCATGAATCAGAAGCCGACTTGATCGGACTGGACCTAATGGCCAAATGCCGGTTTCAACCCGGAAGAAAGCGTACCACTATGGGAAAATATGTCGCAGGCAGGCAACTCACCGCCAGAATTCATGTCAACACACCCCTCCGGCGAAACACGAATAAAACAGTTAAAAGAGCGCATACCAAAAGCTAATGTTGCATATCAACAGGCTGTCAATAAAGGTCAACGTGCTGTGTGCAGGATGTAATAGTGGGAAGCACAGCGTGTCTATTCTTATTGCTGTCCTGTTAACTGTTAGAAGCATGGACTGGAAGCCGTTGCCTGAGACACGCTGTAAATACTTCCATGTACGCTCGGATGCCGCGTCCATGCGGCATACGGTCTCAGGCAACGGCTTCCAGTCCATGTCTCGGATAGTACAAATATAAACTCTTGCAGAGAGAGTAATGGTTTGTAGACCTCTCTGAAAATTTAACGGGTTATAATGTATTGATACAAAGGAACTATTCATCGTATTGTGAAGCCTGATAACTTGAGAGTAGGATTCAGCGAACTTCAACATTGGCGGCAATAGAGATACCTATGTTTACATATCAGGGCTTACATCCCCATCGTATTTATAATGCACCCGCATACCTGGTGTTACTGTTATTGCTGCTGGCAAGTAATATCACTGCTGTTGCCGCACCAGCCAAAGGCGCAGTCAAACACGTCATCGTTGCGCCGGTTGTGCTGCAACAAATTTCTGATCGAGTTGAAGCGTTGGGTACGGCGCACGCAACAGAATCAGTCAATATCACCAGTAACATTACCGAAAAGATCAAACAGATTAACTTCGAGGACGGCCAGCATATCAAAGCCGGTGAAATACTAGTTGTGCTGAACAAGGCTGAAGAGCAGGCAGAACTGAAACGCGCACAGGCAGTGCGCGGTGAACGTAAACTTGCGCTTGATCGCCTGTTGCAACTCGAAGAACGCCAACTGACCTCTCCTGATGAAATTGACCGCACCCGTCTGGAACTGGAGCAGGCTGAGGCCAGCATTACCGCAATTAAAACCCGCATCAGTGACCGTGTAATCCGGGCGCCGTTTGATGGCATCGTTGGACTACGCGATATCAGTATCGGCGCGCTGGTGGAAACCGGTGACCTCATTGCCACCCTCGATGATACCCGACAGATCAAGCTCGATTTCTCAGTATCCTCGGTATTTCTTGCCGAACTAAAACCTGGACTAAAAATTCGGGCGCAGGCGATAGCGCTAGGTAATAAAGAATATCTGGGTGAAGTTAAAAGCATCGATAGCCGGGTTGACCCGGTGACACGCTCTATTAAGG
>CAVYHW010000121.1:0-7311 GCA_963768215.1 uncultured Gammaproteobacteria bacterium | reverse complement strand
GTGTTGCCACCTTGCATTCCTGTATCGCCACCTTCTGCATCTGAACTGCCACCAGAAGCTGCACCAGTGAACAGGGCAGCAAGTTCGCTTACTTTAGCGAAATTGATGGTAAAGAATGCGGTCCTGATTGGAGACAGTTCAGTAATTGATTGCCGGGCTTCAAGGTCAATTTTTTCCTGGGCCGCAATTTCTTCACTGGGTGCAATCAACATGACGTTGCCAGATTCTCTTTTAGACAGACCTTTGGCTTTCAAAATAATGTCGAGCGCCTGATCCCAGGGAACATTTTGTAAACGTAAGGTCAGGTTGCCATCGACAGAATCGCTAACGACCACGTTAAGACTGGTAAAATCTGCAATTAACTGTAGTACTGCGCGTACCGGGATGTCCTGGAAGTTAAGTGACAGGCGTTCCCCGGTATAACCAAATTTTTCTTTTTTAACTTCTTCCAGTTCATCTTTGCTGATAGGTTTTAGTTCAATAGTAAAGATGTTATTGGCCTGATAAGCAACATGCTCAAAATTGCTATTTACAGGTTCTATTTCAATCTTGACCTTGTCCTCGTCCTGAAAACTGCTGATAGTCTTTACCGGTGTTGCAAAGTCGAGAACATCCAGTGTCTGGCGTAATTCGTCAGCCAGTTTTATGCCAATGAACTCCACTATTACCTTGCCAAATTCTTCGCGAATGTCCACTGGAATATTGGACTCACTCAGGCTGATAATAACGCGGCCTTCACCTTCTTCACCACGCCGGAAGTCAATATTATCTATGCCGCGAACACTGGTGGAGAAACGGGCCTTGCTTTCAAGAGGGGTGTCAGCTGATGTGCTGGTATCTTCAAAAGCAGCGCCTGTGGCTTCACTGTCCAGTGTTATTAATACATTATTACCCTGTGTGGTGACCCGATAGGGCACAACTTCTGTCAGATTTAAAATAACACGGGTCTTGGTTTTTGTTGAAACAGTGGTAATTGATTGCGCTATACCAATACCAATAGGTTGTGTCCGTTTTGGTAGTTTACTGCCGGTGTCGGCAAAATCAAAAGCAATACGTGCTGGATCATTGATTGTAAAACTTAAAGGGTTTACCGCGTGTTCGCTTAATTCAAGGCTTATCTGTAATCGATTACCGGGTAGTGTTGAGTACTGAACATCCCGTATAAAATTCGAAGGTGATTCAGCCTTCGCAACGTTAGATATTGCAAGTAAGCTTAGCAAACAGAGCAGTGAAAAGGCCTGTATTAGATATTTTCTCATAATAGAAAAATGGGAAGAAAAATTCATGTTTCGCGCCTTCGGTTGTTCATTTATTGTTATTGTTAACATGTTTCTCTCCACACTACCGCCATATTTAAATGCAACATTATTCACCACCAATCGCGATTGATGCGTCTCGTTCTATATAACCGCCAATACCATCTGGTACGATTTCTACAAGAAAAATTGCAGATTCATTGATTTCAGTTATTCGGCCTTCGCTTTGTCCCATATAATTACCTACAAGAACACGATGCACGACATTTTGTGGGTCCTTAATCAGTCCCCAGCGCTGTTCCTTCTGCTCAATAATGCCAACCATGCTGAGTGAATCTAAAGGAAATACTTCCAGTGGTTGTTTTGGTCGAGTTTGGTCAGGGTTAAGCAGGCTGGCTTTTGTATCGTTTTCTTCAATATCAGCAGTTGCGACAAAGGGGTCGCGTAAATCAGCCGCAGTATAACTAAAGCTTTCATAAGGTTTAAACTGCGGGATCGGTTTTACAGTACCTACGTTCGCAGACTTGGTCTTTTCAATAAAAGACTCTAGATCAGATGTGTCATGACTGCAGGCGCCAATATTCAACAAACTTATACAAATAATTGTTCGTTTCAAATTGTTCATTGACCAGCTTCCTCTGCAGATTCATCGAGGTACTGATAGGTAACTGCGGTCAGTTCCATGGTTAGTTTCACGCCACCCTTAGGGTCTGCCGGTTTAACTATAATGTCCTGAAGGGTAACAATACGCGGCAGGGCTGCAACACCACTGATAAATTCGGCAAATTCGTGATAACGTCCAGTGACTTTGAGCCTTATCGGGAATTCGGAATAGAACTCTTTAGGACGTAAACCTTCAGGTTTGAAATAATCAATATCCAGGCCCGCCGAGATACCGGTTTGTGAAATGTCTGTTAACAGCGTTTCAATTTCTGTTTCGTTTGGTAATTGTCTTAACAAGGTGCCAAATGATATGCGCATTTCTTCAAGCTGTTGTTTATATGCTTCCAGGTTTGCAGCTTTGGCCTGTTTTGCAGAAAAAATTCGACGTAATTCCTGTTCTTTGGCAGTAGCATTTTGAAGTTCAGCTTTTTGCTTGGTTGTATCCAGAAAATAACCGGCCGCAGCTAAACAGACACACAGCACAGCAATAATTGCAATTTTAATGGGTAACGGTGCAGCGCCGATCTTTTTAAGATCGTTGATATCTAATTCGTCCAGTTTTATTTCTGAGAGGTTCATTAGCTGCCCTCCCTATCACCACTGCTTTGTTCAGCAGGTAAGGTCTGAGATGTGGTTATTGTAAAATCGTTGCTTCTTAAAGTCCCTTTCTTTGTTTCAATAACTTTTAGTTTGGGTGTGTCCATCCAGGCCGAGGCATCAATATTTCTCATGTATGCTGAAACACGACCGTTGGATTCTGCTACACCTGCAATAGTAAGCTGCTTGGCTTGCTGTTTTATCATGGTTAAATAAATTCCTTCCGGTACAGTGCGTACAAAATCATCAAATAAATGCACAATTTGCGGCCTGCGTTGTTGTAACGACTGTATGATATCCATCCTTGCCAGAAGTTTTTCCTTGGTTTCTTCCAGTGCTGAAATTTGCGTTAATGCGGCATCTAATCGTGTGATTTCATCCTGCAGCATTTTATTGCGGAAATTCTGATGCTCAATTTGATTATTAAAGGTTGCATGAACAAGGAAAATACAGGCACCAGTTAATACCAGAGAAAGCACGGCAATGGTGGTAAATTGTCGGGTCTTTTCCTGCCGTAGCTCTTCGCGCCAGGGTAATAAGTTAATATGCGCCATTAGTCAAAACTCCTCATGGCAAGGCCGCAGGCAATCATTAATGATGGTGCGTCATTACTTAAGGCCTGTGGATTAACTTTTGAAGCCAGTGACATATCTGCAAATGGATTAGCGATGATTGTTGGGGTATCAAGCCGTGATTCAATCAGTTCATCAATGCCTGGAATTGAAGCACAGCCTCCAGCCAGTGCAATTAAATCAACTGAATTATGTTGTCCAGAAGTATAAAAGAACTGTAGAAAGCGGCTTGCCTGCTGTGCAATGGTTTCCTTAAATGGTTCAAGCACTTCATGAATGTAATTATCAGGTAAACCGCCTTCCTTCTTGAGGCGGCCCGCTTCTTCATAGGCAAGCCCGTATCGGCGCATGATTTCTTCAGTTAGCTGCTTACCGCCAAAGCTCTGCTCACGTGAATATATAAGGTGATTGTTTTTGACCACATTAAGACTTGTCATTGTGGAGCCGATATCAATCACCGCGATGACTTTGCCATTATTGTCGTTTTCTATGTGGTGTGAGATCAATTTTGAAGAGTTTTCAATAGTGTATGCTTCCACATCGACAATTTTTGGCGTTAAACCGCCAAGTGTTAATGCAGCAGAGCGTAATTCGATATTTTCACTTCGCGAAGCGGCAAGCAAAACATCGACCGTATCCGGGTTATTCTCTGATTCGCCTATAACTTCAAAATCGAGATTAATTTCTTCAAGGGGATAAGGAATATACTGATCAGCTTCCATTTCAATCTGTGCTTCAAGCTCATTATCACTCAAATCATTGGGCATGGTTATTATTTTTGTAATAACGGCGGAACCTGATACTGCAACGGCAGCATTTTTGGTTTTAGTGCCTGAACGTGTAACGGCTTTTTGAATGGTCTGGCCGACTGCCTCTACATCCTGAATGTTTTTATCAACCACAGCGTTATCCGGTAATGGTTCTACCGCAAGACTTTGTACTCGGTATTTATCGCCATCTTGCTTTAATTCAAGTAATTTGACCGACGTCGAGCTGATATCCAGGCCTAATATGGTTGGTTTCTTGCGTGTGAGCAGTCCCAAGCTGTTCCCCTTATCTGTATATTTTAAAACTAGTTATAGTTATATAGTTATAGAATACATTATACATTTTGCATCAAATATTAGAGCTAAGTCTAGAAAAATACCAGTTGTTTTAGAACAATGTCGAAAACTTGTAATTAAACCTTTATACTTTACCGTAATAACAATTCTATATACAGGTATGAGGTAGTGCGTTTTTTTAAAATATTTTTTATCTTCACCAGTGTGATGATATTGCTAGTTGCTGCGGTTACTGCCGGTGGCTATTTTTACCTTAATCCTAAGTTGCCCTCAATAGAGGGGTTAAGTAACGTGCAACTTCAGGTTCCATTACGTATATATAGCAATGATGGCGCATTAATGGGTGAATTTGGCGAGAAAAGACGGACACCGAAGAAACTTGAAGAGATCCCGGAGTTGATGCGGCAGGCATTTTTATCAGCTGAAGATGACCGCTTTTTTGAGCACCCGGGTGTTGATTATCAGGGTATTTTAAGAGCAGTCGTTAATTTGCTGAAAACAGGAGAAAGAGGACAGGGGGGTAGTACTATTACGATGCAGCTGGCGCGTAATTTTTATCTAAGCAGTGAAAAAACCTATTTACGTAAATTAAATGAAATATTGCTGGCATTAAAAATTGAGCGCGAGCTTGATAAAGAGAAAATTCTGGAACTGTATTTAAATAAAATCTATCTCGGCAATCGCTCCTACGGCGTTGCCGCCGCCGCCCAGATTTATTACGGTCTTGATCTTGAAGAATTATCGCTGGCGCAAATTGCAATGATTGCAGGCCTGCCCAAAGCGCCATCGACTTATAACCCTATTATCAATCCTGAACGTGCGTTAATACGTCGAAACTATGTGTTATCACGTATGCACCAGCTGGGATTCATCAGCACAGCAGAATATGATGAACATCGTGAAGCGCCGGTGACAGCAGAACGCCATCGTAGCGCACTGGGTGTTTACGCACCGTATGTTAATGAGATGGCGCGTGCTGAAATTGTTAAACAATTTGGTGATGAAGCTTATGTTCGAGGTTTGAACATCTATACAACCATTAATAAGCGACTGCAGCAGGCGGCGAATGACAGTATATGGAATGGCCTGGTGGCATACGATAAGCGCCATGGTTATCGAGGTGTCATTCGGCATGTTGACCCTGACGCTGTAGATCAGGCAGTTTCTGCTCCTGTGCAGGAAGCAGAAACTGAAGAGCTTGCAGATGAGGATTCAACGGGTGATAACAATTCTGTCAAGGTACCCGCATTAAAGGATGATTTTAATTATGGCCGTTTCATGCCGGCGCTGATTTTGTCGGTTAATGATGATATTTCTGTAGATACTGATGCCAAAGATCCAAAGGTCTCCGCTGCAGCTGAAGCCACATCTGAAGACCAGCGTTCAGCAACTGCACTGTTAAAAGATGGTGCCCAGGTACGTATTCCATGGAGTGGCATTCAATGGGCGCGTAAATACATTAGTGTGAATCGTGTTGGTAATGAATTACAAAAGGTGTCAGAAGTGATAAAGCCAGGTGATGTGGTCTGGCTTGCACACGATGCAGCAGCTGGCTGGAGCCTGGCGCAAATTCCTCATGTCCAGGGCGCACTGGTTTCAGTCAATCCTAATACGGGTGCTATACAGGCATTAGTTGGTGGTTTTGATTTTAAACACAGTAAATTTAATCGTGCAGTACAGGCCAAAAGGCAGGCAGGTTCTGGTTTTAAACCCATTATTTACGCGGCCGCACTGGACAATAAATATACACCGGCTAGTTTAATTAATGACGCCCCAGTGGTGTTTGATGATGCTACCCTGGAAGGGGAGTGGCGTCCTGAAAATTATAGTGGCAAAACTTATGGCCCCACACGGCTTCGTATGGCCCTGTACAAATCCCGGAACCTGGTTTCAGTACGTGTTCTTCGCTCAATTGGGATCAATGCGGCGAAACAATTTGCGCAGAATTTTGGTTTAGATAGCAATCAGTTGCCACATGACCTGTCATTGTCCTTAGGTAGTGCAGATTTGAGTCCATTACAGCTGTCACGGGTTTACTCAGTCTTTGCTACCGGTGGTTATTTAACTGAGCCTTATTTAATTCAACGCATTGAAGATGCCGACGGCAGTACCCTGTTCGAGGCAGATCCTGCAGTTGCCTGTACTTCCTGTTTTATTGCCGAACAAAAATGGTCATCTGACATTGTTGAAGAAGATTCCCTTGCTAAATTACCCAAACAGGCTGAACGCACCCTGGAACCACGTCTGGCATTCCAGATGAATTCGATATTGCAGGATGTCGTATTACGCGGCACAGGTCGACGCGCCCTTTCCCTGGGCAGGAAAGATCTCGCAGGCAAAACAGGGACCACCAATGACCAGCGTGATGCCTGGTTTAATGGTTACAATCCTGATTTAGTTACTATAACCTGGACTGGGTTTGATCAGCTCAAACCTTTGGGTAGTAAAGAAACCGGTTCAAGTGCGGCATTGCCCATCTGGATTGATTATATGAAAGTGGCACTGGCCGGAAAACCCGAAAGGCAACTGGCTCGCCCGGATGGCCTGGTAACGATGAAAATAAATGCAGAAACAGGACAGGCTGCTACGGATGAGGACACTAATACGGTTTTTGAAATATTTAGAAAAGAAAATGCGCCATTAGCGGGTAATGATATGCCGGTTGAAGTACCGGCTAGCGGTGGCGATACTACGGCAATACCGGAACAGTTATTTTAGCCAGGGCCCGTTAACAGGCCCTGGTCATTTTCGTCACTACTTTGCCAGGAAGGTTTGACCAAGATTAAAGTATAACGCCTGTTCACCATTATCATTAAAACCAAAGGCCAGGTAGAGTGGGCCAATAAAAGTGTCGGCGCCAATAAAAATACTGCCGGCTAAAGTAGTGTTCTCGGTGTTAATGTCTTCGTATCGGTTCCATGCATTGCCTGCTTCAAGTGAAAATCCGCTATAAATTGGCAGAAATGTAATATTTCCCAGGCGCCTGTAAAAGGCGGCTTCAATCAGGCCAAAATGCTGACCAGCCAGTTCTCGCTGCAGAGTACCCGATAACTCCATAAACCCACCACGCCTGTATAAAGCATTAAACGGTGCATCTTCATTAATGCTTGTTTCCAGGATGAGGCGGCTGAAAACCGTATATCGTTTATATGTTGAAGC
>CAVYHW010000120.1:0-14398 GCA_963768215.1 uncultured Gammaproteobacteria bacterium | reverse complement strand
CCAGAGGAAAACTTTTTATGGTTAACAGCGCCGTAGGCGCTGTTAACAAAAAAAAACTCTGTGATCTCTGTGTCTCTGTGGTGAATCGCCTTTAACGTTTTGTTCTCAGCCCAAAAGAACCGACTTCAGCCGCTATTCTTACCAGACGAGTGAATAACCTACATTCACAATGACCGCATCCAGATCCGGTGTCTCTTCTCCTGCACGAACACCGCCATCATCAAATGTCTGGTTCATAAATTCACCACGTAGCGACAATTCACTATTCTTGCCCAGTGCATAACCATATTTTAAACCCAGCGTCGTTCCGGTTAACTTCATCAGCCTGGAATCACTACTGACTTCTTTCACAAGCACCTCTCCAGTGGTTGCATCAACATCACTACCCAGTTCCAGATTATGTCGATAGAAGTCCGCTGCCTCCTGCATGTAATAACGTACATGTGGCTGCAGATAACTGCGACCCATCTGGTAGCGATATTTCAAATCCAGGGTATTCGAGCTAATGCCCCAGTCATCCCAGAAATAACGATAGGAGAAATGAATCACGTCTTCTGTAAGATGATGCGCCACTCTAAAGAACAAATTATTGCGTTGCCGTGAATCCGGCCTGTTCTCATAGACATAGGGGTAATTAATCGTACCTGGAGCGAAAATACCCGAATCCGCCAAGTTTCCAGCAGTATCGACAACTGAAACAAGTTTATACGGATCATTCAGATAACCGTCCGATACACCGTATGAATAATTCAGTTCTAGCAATGTGTTACGACTGACTACCTGGGTCACACCAATAAGAAAATCAGCGATTGTTTTTGTATCATCACTGCCTACACGGTTCAACTCCTCACCTTGCTTCACCATTGGCTTAAGTGCATCAGGTACCCCGCCTACCGGGTTAGAGGTATCATTATTGAATGCCAGGCTCGCGGTAAGTGTTGTATTTTTATTGTTTAAATCCCGAATGTAACTGCCACTCACACCTAGCGATAAGTAGTCATACTCGGCTGAAGCATTCAAGCCAAGTTTAACCCTTGATATGCGGTTAACAGGCAGGGTCCAGTCTGCACCCACTGCCACACGGGTATCATTAAAGGTATCATCAAGCGGTGTCTCACCCGCTGCAGCGCTATAAGTACCACTACCTGATGGCGTAGTAAATGTCTGTGGTGCTGAAGAAGCATGCGCACCGTTCGGTGTCGCACCGGTTAAGACATCTACCACTAAGCGCAGATCAATGCGTTCGCCATCATCACCGATATTACGGCCCGCATAGATAGCCGGCTCAGCCGCTTGAACACGACCGTCACTCTCACCGTAATAAAGAAAGGCAGTATCAATATCCCATTCAGAATCAGCCGCTTGCGTTGCAGATGCGGTCACCTGCAGCAATGAACAGGTAGCAAGACTTAACTTACCTTTACCGACTTATTTTCTTTAATTGCATCCGCAGCCTCCGCCACCAACACCCTGGCCACCACTGGATGCTTCTTTACTGAAATAAATATGCTCATCATAAAAATTATCGAAATAATCGGGCACCAGCTGCATGGAGTCTTTGGCCAGCAAATCACGTTCCCAGGGCTCGACGCCCATCGAACTACAGCCGCTACAACAGAGCTGATAACCAATAAACAGATAAATAATTTCATCGTCGAAATACTCGTTATTTATTCAACAGCTTCTGAATCGCCTGCTCTAATTGCGCCTTATCTTTTTCTCTAAAACCGATATGCGAGGCATAGACCTTGCCGTCACGGCCGATTAAATAACTACTCGGCATGCCTCTCAATTTATAGTCTGCACGCACTTTTACCACTCTCATCAAAAGCCACCTTAAATTCACATCCATTTCCTGTTAAGAAACTCATCTGCCAGTTTTCTATCCTTATCAAGATTCACCGCCAATATTTCGAAACCCTGATCCGCATAACTCTGCTTCATATCATGCATCCAGGGAAATGATTTTGTACAGGGCTCACACCATGATGCCCAGAAGTCGAGGTAAACCACCTTACCTTTAAGGCTTTCGAGCCGTATCCTTGCCGTTTGAGCCGGGAAGATTAATATCCGGCGCCTGATTCAAAGCAGCAAAACTGTTTTGGCGCAGACAATGACATAGACTAAATATATAAAAGATAATAAGACGTTTCATAATCAAATATTTAGTTTAAATTATCTGCAATAAGAGTAATCTGTATTTCTTAAAGTAATCCTTAAAGCATCGAAATATTAAGCCTTAAATAGCTTTTAAGAAAACCTTAAGCTTCACCTATTAAAACATCAATAAATAAATCAGCGGATTATATTGTGAGAATATTACTAGTCGAAGATGATATTTTACTGGGCGATGGCGTCTGCGCCGGTCTACGCCGTGAAAACAATTCTGTTGACTGGGTAAAAAATGGTGAAACCGCACTTGCCGCAATTGCAGAAACCCAGTATGACTGCATCATACTCGACATCGGCCTGCCAAAGATGAGCGGTCTCGATGTACTTCAAAAGATGCGTAAATCAAACAATGACACACCCGTTTTAATCCTGACCGCACAGGATGATATCTCAGACCGTGTAAAAGGCCTGGATGCAGGTGCCGATGATTACCTGGTAAAGCCATTTGAATTTGCAGAATTATACGCACGTCTACGAGCACTCAGTCGACGTAAACGTGGGAACGCATCAGAAACCATACAATACAAAAACATTAAAATTAATACCACATCACATACCGTAGAATTCAACACTCAGGCTGTCGTGCTGTCCCGTAGAGAATTTGCACTTCTGGTTGAATTAATCACCAATCAGGGGCGCGTATTATCCAGGCAACTGCTGGAACAAAAACTCTACAGCTGGAGTGATGAGGTAGAAAGCAATACGATCGAAGTTTATATCCACCATCTGCGTAAAAAGTTTTACCCTGAGCTGGTTAAAACAGTACGTGGCATCGGTTATGTCATCGCCAAAGAATAATCATGTCGCTCCGTTCCCAGCTTTTATTTCGTTTAATAATCGTTTCTACCGTACTGGTCGGCGGAAGCGCCTGGTTCGGCTATCAGAATGTAGTTGATGAAACCCGTGAACTGTTTGACGCCCAGCTTGCACGATCAGCACGCTTAATTCTTAGCCTTTCCCAGGCACAAAGTGTTGAATCGGGTTTTTCAAAAATGCAGGAATACCTCGATGAGAAAGGACTGGCCGTGATGTATATCGACTTTGAAGAAGAGGCTGAAAATCAGCAGGTCAGGCGCGGTCACATCTATGAAACAAAACTGGCATTTCAAATCTGGGACAACGAAGGTAATCTGGTTGTAAAGTCCTACAACGCGCCAATAGAACCAATGTCCAAAAAAAACACTGGTTTTAATAATATATTCATCAACGACTTCAACTGGCGTACTTTCAGTTTACTCAGTAGCAACCAGCAGTATCATTGCATTACTGCAGAAAGGGTTGATGTGCGCAATGACCTGATCATTAAAATCAGTAACGACCTGTTTTACATGTTTATTATACTGATACCTGCTTTAACTTTAATTTTGTATTTATCTACTGACCGTGCTTTAAAGCCATTACAACAGCTTGCATCTCAGATTAATCGTCGAAGTGGCGACAACCTCGAATTAATATCAAACGATTATAAATATACTGAAATAGTCACCATTAAAAATGCGCTAAATCAATTACTGCACAGACTCAAAGAAACCCTGGCCCGTGAAAAGCGTATTACCTCTGATGCGGCACACGAGTTACGCACACCTTTGGCTGCCATTCGTTTACATGCTGAACTGGCAAAAAATGCAAACAATCAGCAGGAGAAAAATGAATCACTGGACCAGCTTATTCACGGAGTTGACAGAACAACACACCTGGTCGAACAACTGCTTGCTTTGGCGCGGCTGGAGCCGGAACTGCTAGCCAACGATTTCACCGCAGTTGATTTAAACACTTTAATCATTGAGGAATGCGCCCTGCTGTCGCCACTGGCGATAGATAAACAAATAGAGATCTCCTTTGATGATTGCCAGATTGACCATATCAATGGCCATGAAGCATCCTTACGATTATTAATTCGAAACTTATTAACTAATGCCATTTCCTATACACCAGCAGGCGGCGCGGTAAACATTAAGCTTTGCAGACAGAACCAGTATACAGTTTTAACTATCGAAGACAATGGACCAGGTATTTCAGAAGAAGACTTAAAACATGTAACAGAACGTTTTTATCGCGCAGAAAACCACTTAACTCCAGGCTGTGGCATAGGTTTATCTATTGTTGACCGTGTTGTTCAAATGCATCAGGGGGCACTACAATTATGTCAGGCTGATAGTGGCAAGGGATTAAAAGTCATTATTCAATTCCCCTCTACTGTGCTGAAACAAATACATTAATTTTTTACATGTCAAAGTCTGCAGGTGCGAATAAATTCGCACCTGCACTGAAAGATAATACGTTCAGCCTAACTCATGCCAGTATTTTTTCAGTCGTTTTTCTGAAACCGGGAATCTTGTTTTAAGTTCCTGAGCAAATAAAGAAACACGATATTCTTCCAGCATCCAGCGGTAAAAATTGAGCTGCTCTGAATCAATATGCTGCTTCTGCAACAACTCACTGCGCTTGATATATTCGTCCCACAACCTGGAAAACTCAAGCCTTAGCTGCCGGTCACGTAGGGCATTCGTTTTTGACTTATCAAAACGCTTATTGATGGCCATTAAATATCGTGGATATTGCTGTAACCACTCAGGACTAATTACCAGAATAAACTTTTCAGGAAACAGATAATTAAGCTGCTGCTGAATATCCGTGATGGTATCAAGCTGTGATAGTGACGGTTTTTTCATTATCTTTTTAATTACACGATACTCATCCAGAATATTTGATATTAATTGGCTCCACCGCTTTGCATTTTCAAGTAACCCGCTCTTGCCTTTTTCCAGTCTTGAATTAAATTCCTTCTCTGAGCAGATACTGTCATACAGGAACACATCATCAATTACCTTATTAATAATATCTTGCTTTAGATCATCACAGCGGCCAAAGTCCGCATACTTTAAGCACAGGTTTTGAATATCAGGAATTGATGTTTTTAAATACCTTATCTGTTCAGGCAAAGCATTAATAAAAAGCTGCCTTAATGCCTGATGTGTCTCAACTATTGCAACTTGCTTACTCTCTAGCGCCCGAAGGTTGACCTGCCCGCCCTCTTTGATCAGTGCCGGGTATGCTTTAATAGTAATGCCATGTAAATTGATTTCGACTGACTCATCCAGGCTATCAAGAACATCCGGCCCGACATTGTCCCTGTTACAGGTTGTATCCGCTTCTACATCCGATCCAGCTTCAGCTGCATCATCGACTATACCTGACAAACAATCCTTTATAAATTGCAGATCACGACCTTCCTGCATTACACTGCCATCATTATTGAGCACTCTAAAATTCATCAACAGGTGCTGACTGATATTGTTAATGTTCCATGCATCATAAGGTATTTGCACACCCGTCATTTTTTTAAGGTGAGCTGCCACAGCTGAACATAAAGCCATATCTGAAGGATCTAATGCCTGCACACAGGCCTCAGCGAAATTCGGCGCTGGTACGAAGTTTTTTCTTAACTGTTTTGGCAGTGACTTAATCAACGCGATTACCTTCTCAAGCAACAACCCGGGAACAATCCATTCACATCGCTGCGGGTTTATTGAATGAAGTCCTGCTGCCGGTGTGATTAGCGTAATGCCATCACAGTGATTGCGTGGATCAAAATGATACTCAAGCGGAAACCGTGAACCATTCATTTCAAGATGATCGGGAAATGAGCTCTCACATACCAATGTAGCATCATCACGCATTAAATCTTCACTTGATAAAAATAATGCTCTTGCTTCATCAACATGATGACGCAACCATTTATCCAGTGTTTCTCCACTGAAAACATTGTCGGGTAAATGCAAATCATAAAAATCGTATAAAACATTTTCATCAACGATAATGTCACGTCGCCTTGATTTTGCTTCCAGTGTTTCCAGTTCTTTAAGTAACTGCTGATTATGGATATAGAAACCTGCCCTGCTTTCAAAATCGCCTGCAATGAGCGCACAACGAATAAATATTTCTTTCGCTTCGACAGCATTGATTCTTCCATAACTTACTTTTTTATCTGCGTGAATAATTAACCCATACAGTGACGCCTGCTCAAAAGCGACGACATGAGATCGTTTCTTCTCCCAATGCGGATTACTGTAATGGTACTTAAGCAGATGTTTTGCTTTTTCTTCTATCCAGGCAACATCAATCTTTGCATTGATACGTGCATATACCCGTGATGTTTCTACTATCTCGGCAGCCATAATCCATTTTGGTGGCGCCTTAAATAATGCAGAACCTGGAAACACGGTAAACTTTTTATTGCGCGCCCCTGTAAAATCTTTGCCTTCATCTTTAAACCCAATATTTGCCAGCAGACCGATCAGCAAAGACCGATGAATCTGATCATAGGAGGCCGGGCCTGTATTTAACGATAGCTTCAAACTCGACAGCATTCGTTTGATCTGATTGAAGGTATCAATCCATTCACGCATTCTCATCCATGATATAAAGTTTTGCTTACACCACTTGCGCAACTGATTGCCTGATACAGTTTCCTTTTCTGCATGATAGGCATTCCACAGATTAATATAAAAAATAAAATCTGAAGTTTTGTCGGCGAAGGCTGCATGTTTTTGATCCGCTGCCTGCTGTTTATCAAATGGGCGGTCGCGTGGATCCTGTGTCGCAAGAGCTGAAACGATGATCATAACTTCGTATAAAGCCTTCTCATTTTTTGCCTGCAACAACATGCGAGCCAGTTTTGGATCAATCGGCAGGTGAGCAAGGTGTTTGCCTATTTTGGTAATTTTATGCTGCTTATCAACTGCACCCAGTTCAAACAACAGCTTATAACCATCATTTATCAGCCGGTCTTCTGGTGGTTCGACAAAGGGAAAATCGTCGATATGACCAAGCCTTAGATTTTCCATCTGTAAAATAACCGCAGCAAGATTGGTGCGCTGTATTTCAGGTTCGGTAAATTCAGGGCGCTGATTAAAATCATCTTCATCGTATAAACGAATACAGATACCTTCCGACACACGCCCGCATCGCCCCTTTCGTTGATTGGCTGAGGCCTGTGAAATCTTCTCAATCGGTAAACGCTGAATTTTGCTACGCCATGAATAACGCGAAATTCGTGCCACGCCGGAGTCAATCACGTATTTAATGCCCGGTACGGTTAAAGAGGTTTCTGCAACATTAGTTGCCAGCACAATGCGTCGTTTATTCGATGGATGAAAGATACGGTTTTGTTCAGCATTGGATAAGCGGGCAAGCAGTGGTAACACTTCGGTATTATCCAGCGCCCTGTTGTGCGCCTGTTTAGCTAAAGCATCTGCGGTTTCACGTATGTCTCTTTCGCCACTTAAGAAAACAAGAATATCGCCGAGATCAATCTTTGATAGCTCATTAATCGCATCGATAATACCCTCCTGCAAAGTACTGCTGGTTTCATCTTCCGCAGACTGGTAGGGACGATATCGTACTTCGACCGGATAGGTGCGACCAGAGACATTGATAACAGGCGCATTATTAAAATGTTTTGAGAAACGATCAGGGTCAATGGTGGCAGAGGTAATTATAAGCTTCAGGTCTTTGCGTTTTTTAATCAGCTTTTTTAAATAACCAAGCAAAAAATCAATGTTCAGGCTCCGTTCATGCGCCTCATCAATAATGATGGTGTCATATTGATTCAGGAAAGGATCATGATTACATTCAGCCAGCAGAATACCATCGGTCATCAGCTTGATATAACTATTGTCATTCGACCTGTCAGAAAACCGGACCTTAAAACCAACTTCATTTCCCAGCTCGGTGTTCAATTCTTCGGCGATACGTTGCGAAACAGCACGGGCTGCCAGGCGACGTGGCTGGGTATGCCCTATCTTCCCTCTAATGCCCAAACCAATATCAAGGCAGATTTTGGGCAATTGCGTTGTTTTGCCCGAGCCGGTTTCACCACAGATAACCGTCACCTGATTTTGCAAAATAGCCTGTTTAATAACATCACTTTTTTGAACAATCGGCAAAACTTCAGGACAGTTGATTACAGGCAGATTGTCTTTGCGCATCTGTGCAGTTGCAATGGAGCGCTCAATCTCATTGGCTAGTTGGGCCACAGTTTGTTTTTGCGTTTGATTATGGATTTGTTGACTGGCCTGCTTGCCCGTTTTCACTGCTTTACTGATATTTTGCAAACGGCGACGGAAACGAAATACATCTGTTAACATGCATTTATTCAGTTTTGCATTAAGTGACTGTATGTCCTGGCTAAATTTCAATGGTCAACAAAGATGTGCAATAGAGATGTTTAATTATAAAATACGAATTATATCAGCCCATTAAAGTGAAGATTTATGAAATGTAACCCTGACCGCTTCATCGAGGCCCTGATTGCTGTAGAGATGATGGAAATGCAGTATCAACAGGCTAAACAAAAGAAAAAACAGCAACAGCAGGCCGAAACCATTGTGGTAACCGTATCACGGGATTTTGGCTCATTGGGAAAATTAGTTGCACAACAGCTCGCAGATACCCTCATGCTACGCTGCTGTGACCGCTTTATCCTGCAGGAAGTTGCACGACGTGCAAATGTGGACGAGGAGCTGGTAAGGGTGCTGGATGAACATGTCAGTAATATCAATGGCCACTGGTGGCAACATCTGCTGCAAAAAGAAGTATTTTCATACGAAAATTATTATCAAAACCTGGTGAAGACAGTCCTGGCCGTGTCACGCACCGGTGGTGTCATTATCGGCAGGGGTGCAAACCTCATACTCGGCGAGAAAAAAGCGTTTCGTGTGCGCATCACCGGCAGTGTCGAAAAATGCGCTGAACGCGTGGCCAGCCGAGAAGGAATTGACGTTAAAGCCGCTACTAAACTGGTACACGAAGTTAATAATGAGCGCGCCGAATACATCAAAATGCTCTATGATAGCGATATTAACGATCCATCTAGTTACGATCTGGTATTGAATTCCGACCGATATAACATAGAGCAGATGGTAGAGTTAATACGCGATTCAATGGAAAAAGCGGGTTATAAATTGCCAGCTGATGTCCATAAGAAAGTGACCTGACTTTCAGCTTGTAAATAAAAAACCTCGCTGCATGCTGCGGGGAATCGAACTCTCAGAAATCCAATATCACTTACTTATGCCGAAATCCGCCGTCATTGCAAGCGGTAGCTGGCCCCAAATAGGGCAAATACCAAGGATGGTATTTGTAATATTGAATGCGTTTTGCGCAGCCCGAAGGGTAAATTACAAGGATGTAATTTATAATCTTTTTTGCATCTGCTGCCTATCTGCCAGAGATTATGAATTACATCCTTGTAATTCACCCTGCGGGCCGCAAAAAACGCGTTCAATTTTGCTCCAGGCAAAATTAGTGCTTCGTACCTCGCAATGACAAATTTACTGAGATAATACGCATTTTTAGGCACAAGTTAGCACCATTCCACTCAGAGATTAAAAATCTTTCAACAATTTATGCCACTCATCAATAATCTCTTTACTGTACCAGTAAGAAACATCCGGTGATTTCGGGCATGCCTCCAGGCAGTTAGCTAATTTTTCTGCCAGTGCATGACTATCACCCGCCTTATATCGATACTCATCCGCATATTGTTCCCGGTAACATAGATCATCAGGCACTAGCGGCGCCGCGCCGGCGCTAACGGCTTCAAGCACAGACAAACCCTGAAATTCATGAATTGCCGTACTTACTACTATCGCGGCCTGCGATAGATATTTTTGATAATCATCTTTAGAGACTTTTTCATTGATAATAATTTTATCACCGAGTTTCTGTTCGATTTCCAGTAAGGGCTCTGGTTTTATTTTTGCTCTTTGACCCAATAAGGCAAGCTCAATATCCGGCTTAATTTTATTTAGCAGCAACAATGCATCGCAAAAAACCTGTGGCGCCTTGTCATATTCCCAGCGATGGTTCCATAAAATTAATTTATTATTTTTAGTTTCTTGTTGCTTTACAGGGCCAATCACAACGGGCAGTACACCACTCATATTTCCTAAAATGTCTACAATACCTTCCGGTATTTCATCGGGAAATTTATTCAATAACGCTGTTACACCCTGTAAAAACGAGTCACGGTTATAGGCAGAATTAAATAGCAACCTGTCAGCCGCAAGTGCGCCATAAAGTTGCACCATCTGAGGTTCAATAGATTCAACCTGGTGCTCGCTGACAGGATAGGCAAACTGATTTTCGTGGAAGTAATAAATACAGGGACTATTTGCCAGTCGCGGATGCAAACCTTTCAGGGTAGACAAATCCACCATTGAGGTAGCCAAAATAAGGTCAGGCATTTCTTCAGGTAGTTGATGTAGCCACGACAACGGGTTACCACGAATACGCCAGCTAAAATACCGGCCGGGCAATTCGAGTTTAAACCATTGAAATTCTTTGAAGGTATCGACTAGCCAGTCCGCCCAGCAAGCATGGCTGTCGGAACGGTATGCTGAAAGTAGCCAGATGGTTTTCTTTGTATTTTTCAATCTGTGTGCAGCCCAACTGATTTATTTAGCTTGATTTTCCAAAACATTCTTATTGCGGACTTACCGGGATCCAGTTGTTTCTATTATATTGTTGACATATTTATCAGTAATTACGTTAACAATAAAAGGGGACGGCGATAACTGATATTAAAAATCAGCAAAAAATAAGTCATAGAGATGTATTAACAGACACATGGAATTTGATCTCCCCTGCTAATAATCAGGCTCCAGGCGGGTATTCTGAATATACCGGCAGGTCATCAGCACATGACCATTCAACTCGTGAATCCCAGAAAATGCGACCCTGCGGTGAAACAGGTGGCACTGTATCAAGCGAACCCGCAGGGATCAGCACAGCATCCAGTTCAGGTACAACCCGTGGCATAGGTCCACCACATTTTTGACAAAAACAATTATAAAACCTTTCGGCCTCCGGCACTTTATAACGCGCCAGTAACTCTTCACCCTGAAGCCAGGTAATACTGGTCTGTGGAGTTATCAATAAATTACTCGCATGGCCTGTTCCTGTCGCCTTGCGGCAACGCTTACAGTGGCAGTGATAAAAACGTTTCGTCTCCCCTGTTACTTCATATAAAACAGAGCCGCATAAACAACTGCCATTGACTGTTATTTGTGACATGGTATTTCCTTAATTGTTATTGTACAGTTTATTTAAAAACAGAGCGCTGAGCCAGCCTGATTTCATTTCCACCAGCCTCTTTACTCCTTTGGGTTGCTAAGGCTTTTCTCCCTGATGAAAACAGGCAATACCAAATGACATATTGTTATAAGTCACATTGACCAGGCCTGCAGCACGTAACATTCCCGCCATTTCTAGCTGTGCTGGAAATTCGCGAATAGACTCGACAAGATAAGTATAAGCATCAGGGTGAGATGATCAAAACTTTCCTGTGCCCATCAATCAGTGCTTTGGCTATATCACCGGTACCACCAGCCAGGTCAACAAACAACTGCCCCATGGCTTTATTTACTTCTCTGCAAAATCGCCACTTCCACACTCTGTGTACGCCCATACTCATCATCATTCATCAGATCGTAACGCCCGGCAACTCGATTAAATACGCTACGGATCAGTTTTTCACGCTGTTCGAGACTTACCTTACTTTGACCAAAGGTACTGGAGAGATGATGCTTCATGAGCTATAGACCATTTTAAAAAACATTCAGCAGCAAAAAACCTGAACTTAACAGAAGAACTTTCTTTGGATTTGTGCCAGCCTTCGAAAGATAGATACTAAATATTAGTACCAGTAAAAAAGATCCGTACTGGAGATAGAGGTTTTTAATATTAATGGCAATAAATGAATTAAATGCCGAACGGGGAAAGTGGATTTTAAATTATTCCCCTTTCGTACAAACACCAGCCGCAACAATTCATTCATATGTTCTCATTGTTTCTTAATACTAAGACAGTTTCACTGACTAAGACCAATGCATCACATCTTGTTTTGCTTGTAGTCAGCGGTTATGCTTGGTAGGTAATTTAGTCTATAAGTAAGCAGGTCAAGTAATGAGCATTGTAGAGATGTATGGCGGTGATGTCGGCCTGCTGGTAAAATGCCTTGCCGACATTGGTGTAAAAAACTTTGAAAATATCCACTGGAATCTGTCTTCGCCACAGCTTTATGAAGCCGCAATACGCAGACGCGAGGCCCGCCTTGCCCATCTCGGGCCGCTGGTAACACGAACAGGTACTTTTACCGGCCGTGCGCCCAATGATAAATTTATCGTTGATGACGAGTTGACCCACGACGAAATTGAGTGGGGTAAAATCAACCAGCCATTTACTCCGAAACAGTTTGATACCCTGTTCCAGCGCGCCTGCGATTTTCTCGAAGGAAGTGAAATCTTTGTTACCGACGGCCTTGCAGGGGCCGATCCGAATTACGAGCTGCCGGTGCGTATTATTACCCAGCACGCATGGCACTCTTTATTTGCACGAAATATGTTTATTCGTCCGGAAAACCTCGGTCGCTCACTGGCAGCCGATGAGCCGCGTTTCACCCTGTTGCATGTACCAGAACTGCGCGCAATACCAGCAACTGACGGCACAAACTCTGAAGCTTTCGTCATACTCAATTTCACTCGCAGGCTGATACTGGTGGGCGGCACCCGTTATGCGGGAGAAATAAAAAAAGCTGTATTCTCAGTAATGAATGATTTATTGCCCAAGCAAGGTGTAATGAGTATGCACGCCTCGGCCAATATGGCGGAAAATGGTGATGTGGCTGTATTTTTTGGTTTATCCGGTACCGGAAAAACCACGCTTTCAGCCGATCCTAAACGCAAGTTAATTGGTGATGACGAACACGGCTGGGGCGAACATGGCGTGTTCAATCTGGAAGGCGGCTGTTACGCCAAGGTAATTAATTTGTCCCAGGAACATGAACCATTGATCTACAACACAACAAGAATGTTCGGCACTATTCTGGAAAATGTCGGTATTGACACACGCCACCGCAGGCTGGACCTTGATGACGCAAGGCTAACGGAAAACACCCGTGCATCCTATCCTGTTACGCACATCCCCAACACGATTTATCCCGGTATTGGCGGTCATCCTAAAGACATCGTCATGCTCACCTGTGATGCCTTCGGTGTATTGCCGCCGATATCGCGGCTGACGCCGGAACAGGCGATGTATCACTTCCTTTCCGGTTACACTGCCAAAGTTGCTGGTACAGAAGTAGGCATTTCCGAACCTACGGCGACATTCAGCGCCTGCTTCGGTGCACCATTCATGCCACTGCGTCAGTCATTTTACGGTAAATTGCTGGGCGAAAAGATACGCAAACACAATGTGCGTTGCTGGCTGATCAATACCGGCTGGTCCGGCGGACCTTACGGTGTTGGCAGGCGAATGGATATCCACCATACCCGTGCCATGTTGAATGCCGCCATACACGGTGAGCTTGATGGTGTTGCAATGGAAAATGATCCTATATTCCAGGTCGCTATTCCCAAACATTGCCCGGGCATCCCTGACGAAATACTGCAACCAGCAAGCGCCTGGCAGGACGCAGATGCCTACCAGCAGAAAGCGCGAGAACTGGCGAAACTGTTCCAGGAAAATTTCCGTCATATGGCCGACGAGGCTGACCCGGATATTTGTAATGCCGGACCGATTGTGAACTGATCGGAATGATCGGCCACTCTGTCAGACTAACCTTAACAGAGTAACAGGAGAAGACTGCCGGATCTCACCGAAATATTTCACTAGAATGCAGTATTTTGAAGAAACAGTCGACTTAAATAATTTTGCAAACACGTTTCTTGTATCGCTCGCATTCACTCAAAAAGTTCTCGGTGCTTACAGGCATTGGCGTACGCGCCCGGGTGATAAAGCCGATCAGCCTGACACCTTCTTTGAGCATATGTTTAACGTCAATCACGTCAATCAACTGATCACCATGGCTGGCGCCGTCGTTGGGCATAAAACCTGTGATCGCCTCACCGGCCACCACAAAATCTGACCAGACATCGAAGACATCATCATCCGTGCGCAATGTTTCACACTTATGCCTGGCTGTTTTCGCATAGTCCAGAATCAACTTATCAAGCCCCGGGAAACGCGGGTCACTCTTTATACATGTGGCCATATAAGTGGCCGCCTGGTCAATGTTTTTCATTGTCATTGCGATCTTCATGTATCGGCTTTCGTAAAAAGCATCAATTGGCATGATGAAAGCCTTGAAAGGCTCACCCCAGAGTTCATCGATGCCTTCGTCACCATTACGATGTTTGACGAGTTTGCCAAATTCCAGTCG
>CAVYHW010000119.1:0-56553 GCA_963768215.1 uncultured Gammaproteobacteria bacterium | reverse complement strand
GCGGTGCGAGATCCAAACCTTCAGGCCATTTAAGCACGACCGTACAGTGTGACGAATGTCATTCAACTGACCGCTGGGCGCCAGACATCTTCAGCCATAGCTCAAACGGGGACTACCCTGGCGACCACAGAATTAACCCGGGATGTAGCGGGTGCCACGGAAACAGCATAAGCCTTCCGTTTAATTATCCATACGACCAATATGCGCCCTACTGTGCTGCCTGTCATGCGAATGATTTCAGAAGTGAAAGCGATCATAATGGTGGAAGGAATGGTACCGTCGAACAAAACAAGAACTGTGGTGCCAGTGGATGCCATAGAGTCACTAGCAGTGGTTTCTGACAGATTTCGTAAAAAGGTAACGGGGATTATTATTTAACCACATACTGAAATTGATCAATAAATAATCCCTCCGTCGCGTTTTTCACCACGTGAGTTTGATGAATACACCTGGTTTGACGAAACACATGCGGTTAAATCCTTAACAGGGAAACGATTAAAACAGTTAAATATTGAACTAATTTTTCTCCAGATATCTACATTTATCCTGCATCAGCATATACTACACACAAGGGATTTTTAGAAGCACCCCTGTTTACACACAAGGGACTTCTTTGGATTAGCAGTTTAGACTCAAGGGATGCCGTCTACATAAACAATAATAATAATAAATGTCTACACAAAGAATAAATCAGCATGCAAATTACACAATCGTTTCTTGATCAGATCTCAGCACCACCGACAAAACCATAATGGTATAAGCAACCAGGCATTTTATCGTGACTCAACGATAACCGGCTTTGGTGTCAGGGTCACCAGTGGTGGCGTGAAATCCTTTATCGTAGAAAAACGCATCCAGGGAAAAGTCAGACGTGTCACCCTGGGTAAATATGGCGACCTCAGCGTTGAGCAGGCCCGAAAAGAGGCCATGCGCTTTTTAGGCGAGAACGCCACCGACAACTCCCCGGTTGCCACAATAAAGCACCAGCGTGACAGCAAGGTCACCCTGCTCGAGACGTTTGAAGATTACATACAGACGCGAAAAGACCTTAAGCCTTCTACCATCCATGACTATCGCCGTTCCATCAATGGCTCCTTTGTGCACTGGCAAAGTAAACCACTGGCAGAAATAACAAAAGATATGGTGCAATTACGTCATTCCGCCCTGGGAAAACGCAGCAAAGCACGGGCGAACAATGCGATGCGCGTGTTACGGGCGGTTTTTAACCACGCCATCACAAAGTACGAGGATGCCCAGGGTAACCCGGTAATCGCAAACAATCCCGTTGATCGATTAAATCATATGCAAGCCTGGTACAAGGTAGAGAGTCGACAAACATGGATTAAACCTGGTGAATTGCCAAAATGGTTTGCAGCAACCCAACAACTTAACAATGAAACCACACGCCATTATCTCTATCTCCTGCTGTTCACCGGACTGAGGCGCTCTGAAGCATCCAGACTGCACTGGAATGATGTGGATTTTAATGAGCGCACACTGACTGTCAGGGAAACCAAAAATCACCAGGTGCACGTTCTCCCCTTATCGGATTTTCTTTATGAATTATTAAAGAAACAAAAAGCGATTAAAGCGAGCCCTTATGTTTTTCCCAGCGATTCAAAACGTGGTTACCTGATAGAACCTCGAAGCGCTGTTAAACGCTCAGTGTCAGAACTCTCAGGTATCACGTTCACCCTGCATGATCTAAGACGAAGTTTTATCGCGATAGCTGAAAGTCTGGATATTCCAGATTATGCATTAAAAAGGCTGTTAAACCATAAAGACCCAAACGATATAACCGCAGCTAATATCGCATCAAGTATTGATCGTATTCGTGAACCAATGCAACAAATCACCGATTTCATTATTAAGAACAGTACAAATAATACAAACTATAACTAAATAGAGTAAAAAAGGGACGGATTACTTTTCTGTGTAGGTGCGAATTTATTCGCACAAAGCTCGTCCAGCGCCCACCCTGTGCGAATAAATTCGCACCTACAATAAGCAAATACTGCTTAACTTACCGGCATTGTCTCCGTCCCCTTTTATTGCCAATGAAATATTCAGGCTAGTCCGCAAAGATCTGTTTGAAGAATGCCTGCATGGCCCGCCATGATTCTTCATCGGCTTTTTTGTTATATTCCAGTGGCAGGTTAAACTTTATACCGAACTTGTCTGCATCCGGGTTGGTGAAGCTGTGTTTTGCCCCGGGGTAATTGACAAGCTGGTAATCCACACCCGCTTCAGTCATCTCCTTTTCAAACGCCTTTAGCTGCTCAGCCGTAACAAAAGGATCATCGGCGCCATTAAAAGCGCGAATCCTGGTTTTAATGTCGCCTTTTTTAGCGGGGTTTTTAGTCCCGATGCTGCCATGAAAACTCACCACGCCATCCAGATCCGTACCCATACGCGCCATGTTGATGACAATGCCGCCGCCAAAACAGTATCCAATCGCTGCAAGTTTATCCGGGTCAACGCTGGACTGTTGTTTCAAGGTTGCTATGGCCGCATCAAAACGAGCTTTTGCCAATGGCAGGTTACCGCCCACCGCGCCAGCAAATTTACCTGCATCTGTTGGATGCTCAGCCGTTTTTCCATCCCCGTACATATCTACGGCCAGTGCAGTGTAGCCCAGTGCGGCCAACTGCCTGGCGCGGCTTCTTGCATACGGGTTATGCCCCCACCACTCATGTACAACCAGTACGCCGGGTCGCTTGCCCTGAATGCTGTCATCGTAGGCTACCAGGCCTTTCATAACCGTATCGCCCTGTCGATAGCTGACCTCTTTGCTGATGACTTCGGCAGAAGCATTAATGGTTGCCAGGACACAGATGATGAATAACGCTATTTTAGTTTTCACTATTTTAGTTTTCATGGTAAAAACCCTCCTTTTATGTTTGACTCAATCTGATTTTTAGAAAGTGAAAGATAATCCTAATCAGCCGAACTTGCAGCAAATAAATAACGGTGTTAAAAGCTTGCAGCTGATATCACGCCTCATTTGTCATCGCCCCTGGTATTCATCGTTTACTCACTGCAGCGTTTGGCCTTTACGCCGGTTCTGTACCAGCGATGCATGATGTTCGATCATCAACCAGCCATTTTCGAATTTCCGGTACACATTCGTCGCCAGAACGACAGCGACAAGCGTGCCTGAACTCAGCATTTCCTCAGCTACGACATGCACCGCCAATTCATTCGATACCACACGCTTGATCACTGTGTGTTTCATATTGGTACGCTGGGCATTGCTAAATATATTCGCCCAACTGCGGACAATCGCATCATAATCCACAATAGCGCCGGCACCGGGATGCACACATATTACATCTTTGTCGGCCCATAAGGCAGACATTACATCTGGATCACAGTGCATGAACGCTTCGTAGAACACGGCATCAACTTCATCCGGAGTTTTGAACTGGGGCTTTGACATTTTCATTGCCTGTTTTCGTGGTAAAGGGACCTTACATTTTACATATGATTGAATCAACATTTGCCTGGAATGTAAATTGTAAGGCTTGACCCATTATTTTCCCCATTATTCCTTGAAAGAACGTGGTTGTGCATAAAAGTATTAAGCCAAATACATATTAAGTAAATAGATAACTACTTCCGAATGTATGGAGACATTAGCTGTTACAGGTTTTTATTAATAAATGATTTAAGCCCTGTAATATACGATGTGCCACTGACTATAAAACCATCATTATGCCCACCAGACATCTCTAAAAACTGTTTTTCTCCAGCTGCGGCTTCAAAAATTTCACGGCCTTCATCGTAGGGGATAATTTCATCATTCTTGCTGTGCGCAACCAGAACAGGGCAGGAAATATTCTTTACATATTTTTTGGTATCGTATTTAAAGTGAGTGAGCCAGCGTATGGGTAAAAAAGGATAAAACCGTTGGCCCATGGATGTTACAGAGGTAAAACCTGATTCAATAATTAATGCAGCAGGTATATGTTTGCTTGCCAGCCAGCTGGCAATAGATGCTCCCAGTGATCGACCGAAGATAATGATTTGTTTTTCGCTAATGCCCTGAGACTGGTTTAGATAATTCCAGGCGGCTTCAGCATCCAGGTAAGTTCCTTTTTCTGTTATTTTCCCTTCGCTTTGACCATAACCTCGATAATCAATAATGAAAACATTTAATTCGAGGCGATGAAAAATTGCAATTGAATCTAATCGGTGGGATATGTTGCCAGCATTTCCGTGAAAAAAAAGAAGCGTTGCTTTTGCATTTTTATTTGGAATGAACCAGCCGTGCAACTTAATTTTATCTTCAGTAACAAATTCTACATTTTGATAAGTTAGACCAATGCTTTCTGGCGTGGAAACAAGGTCCCGCCCCGGCATATTCGGGTAAAAAATCAGACCTGATTGTATAAAATAAACATAGATGCTGAGTGCGGCATAAATGCCGATTCCGAGTATTACCAGCTTCCAGATACTAAACATTTCAGTTTCTATGCCCCCAACGGGGTCAGCCATTAGTCGTGTTTCATGATTGATTACTCTAACATTATCAGCTAGTTATTTCTTAACTTACTGGCACTGGGTCAGACCCCGTGATGTATTCAATCATTGCTGTCCCGTTAACTGTTAGAGGCATGGAATGGAAGCCGTCGCCTGAGACCGTATGCCGCATGGACGCGGCATCCTAGCGTACATGGATGTATTTACAGCGTGTCTCAGGCGACGGCTTCCAGTTCATGTCTCGGGTAGTACAAATAAAAACTCTTTCAGAGAGACCAATGGTTTGTAGCCCTCTCAGAAAAGTTAACGGGACAGCAATGGTATTCAATCTACCCGCCTGAGCCGGAACAGTCCCTCGGTATCGCTGTCACTGGAAAAATACAGCGCCCCGTCGGGACCGACCGCAACACCGGCCGGGCGCGCCCAGCGGCTACCGTCTTTCAATTGAAAACCGGTTACCAGATCATCGACACGCTGCGCCTCGCCGTCGGTAAAGCGCACTACAACGAGCTTCGGCTCACGCCGGCTGGCGCGATCACCGAGGAAACCGCCGGACGGTCGTGTGCCCCAGGAACCGTGCAATGCGACAATGGCATTACCGGCAAGGCGGTCGTCCATCGCCCCGCTGGGTACAAATGTCACCCCGAGCGGTGCATTACGCGACGGAAAGGTCACCACCGGCCTGGTCACATCACCGATCGAAACCGGCGGTCTCGACCTGACGCAGTCATCGCGTTTTACCCTGTGGCCATCGTATTGATACCACGGCATGCCGTGAAACGAACCGGGTGTCAGGCGACTGAAATACTCGGGCGGCAGATCAAAGCCCCAGTGATCCGGCCCGTTATTGCTGGCGTAGAGGGTCCTGGTAACAGGATGCCAGGCAATACCCACCGGGTTACGCAGACCCGTCGCATAGGGCTGCCACTCGGCTTTACCACCTTCTTCGTGTAATACAAGTACACCGCCACGCCGGTCATCGAATTCATACCCGGCACCCAGATACTGGTCACTGCAATTGCCGCTGATACCGAGGCTGACATAGATGCGCCCTTCAGGGCCCGTCACGACCGTGCGACTGGTATGCCCGCCACCGCCGGGCAACGGCGCCAGTAATTCAAGTGAACGCTCACTGATCTCCTTTTGACCGGCCATGTAAGGGGCACGAAACAGGCCGCGTGTCTTCGCAATCAATATCTCGCCTGGACGAAACGCGACACTGTGCGGATAGTCGCCGGTCTCAAGCATCGATTCGGCCTGGGTATACGGCGGACGCAAACGGTAGACATGGCCCGACCGGGAACCGGCAAACAGCTCACCGCTGTCATTGAAAGTCAACATTCGTGGTCCTTCCAGCTCGGCATTTAAAAATTCAAGGCGGTAACCGCGCGGCACGGAAACATCGTAGGCCATCTTACCGATAACCAGACGTTGAATACGATAATCCAGCGTCGTGCTTGAAGCAGAAACCGTGACGCTTATCTGGGCACATACTGCCAAAAGTGCGAATAGAAAAAACCGAGTTAACATAGTTTCTCTCCTGCCAACGGTGAGTTGGCCATGTACCCTATTATCCACACAAGCACGGTCGCTGGATACAATCAGCTGTCATTCCGCCGCACCATCTACCAGTTAAATCAATACTTCCCAGGATCTGTTAACACTAATTAAATCATCACTGTTGTGATTGAAAAAGTGTCAATCAAGGCGTGAGGAGAGCAATTTGGTCTTTACAAATAAATTATGGCCAAATAAACAACGAGCAACGCTGAGTGGCACTTTTTCAACCACAACCCGAAGGGTTGAACAGAACTTGTGGCGCAGGTTCAGCAATAGCTTGTGCTGGTCAGACCCGTGACTACAAAAATCGAATTAACCGTTTTTATCATCGTCATCAGGCTTATCCGCATCATCAAGTTCATAGGCGTCAGCAATATAAGCCGGACCTTTCATTAACATCACAATGACGCAGCCAATGGCCACTGCTAGAATGATCGGCAAGGCCGAAACGAAGATAGCAATTGAAAGAAAATCAATCGTGGTATGAAGCCTGGCAACTTCTTCTGCTGTGCTGGCGAACAGGCTTTCAATTGGAGGCAGCCGTACAAACATCGCCATGAACAACGGAATAAGGATACTGCCAAGCAGATACTTCGGAATCTTTTGCAGTATTTCCCGCTCAAGGCCCGGAGGATAACGATGGTTGTGCAACTTACTCATTTTTTGTCTACTGGCGGATAGAATTTTACACTGGCACTGACTAATAAGACGGCAGCTATGCAAAGTGGTTCATTCCCTGTTTATTTTAACAGGGTCATTACGTTAATATTCACTGGTATAGGCCTGGTGAAGTGGCCTGACCCTTTAACCCGGATATTTCATAGGAACGCTTCAAATATCGCTTAACACTATGATTGTAAAAGAAATATAGGTATATTATAAAAGTGCACTATGTACCCATCAATACTATGCAGTTTTGTCGCCTGCTCGCAACTGTAGCGTTCATCACTTCGTGCTCACAGAACGAACCGCAAACACTCGTCACCATCGCCGATGCAAGAAGCCACAAGGCAGTCATCACCGATACAGGCGAGCCAGGTGGTTCGGTTGGCGATTCGGTTGGCAATATTCTGACATTCGATCAGCCATTACTGGATACAAACGGAACACAGATCGGCAATAACAGCGGCGCCTGTATACGAACAAAGGCTGCACACAGCTTCCAGTGCCAGTGGACGCTCACGCTGGAAAACGGCAGCATCCAGGTTGCCGGCAGAGAATTCGATGAAGGAACCTCGCATATCGCGATCGTCGGCGGCACGGGGCAATACGCAGGTATTACAGGTAACATGGAATCCGTGAATAATGGCGATGGGACGTTTACGCAAATATTACATTTCTGGAACAGGTAGTTGTGATACCACAAACTGTAAAGAAACCCAGAATACTGACAGATAACTTTACAGAATTACTTCAATACAGGAATGAAAAAAATACATAACTAATTGAAAAATAAAAGATGGTAAATAGTTAGTACATTTCTTGCATAAGTTCCTTACCAAAGTCACGTGTTTTCGTGACTGCAAGTAATCAAGACAGTCGGTTCCCCCTAAGAGTTCGGCAAAGCTTCCACGCCAACAGGGGTGGACATTGTCTGAATTGAGTAAGTTTGAACTGCTATGCAAGACAAAATTGAAAAAAACAAGAGCACGCTCGAGTTGCTGAATCTGCGACTTGCCGAGTTAGAAACTGAGCGTGACCGTATTCGAAAAGAGGTGCAGGCCCTCAGCTCATCACAGATAAAAAGCTCCGCAACAGGCCTGTGGGGCCGTGCAACGGTGGCCGCCGCAAGCATTCTGGCTGTTTCATCCCTTCTATACATCAGCGTTTTCCACGACGCGCAGAGCAGTGTAAAAAATAACGAACCACCTGAAAACTCTGTAATCAGTGCACTGGAGACGGTACAGATCGTACGCGATAAGAACCTGGCTGCAAGTGATAACAAGCCGTTATCACGCTTCGGCATTTTCGCCAGGTCAAAAGCGGCGAGTCAGAGGCAATGGGGCCCGTCTTTGGTGATGCCGGAACCGGTAGCCAACAAACGCTATTATGGCTTTGACCCGCTGGTGAAACAACAACAGAAAAATCTGATGACACTCGGCTTTGACCTGGGCAAGGCGGATGGTTTCAAGGGGCCAGGTACCCAGCGTGCTATAGCGGAGTTCCGCGCCCTGTACCTGCCGGATACCGCCAGAGAGCTAAAGGATGCCGACCTTGATGTCATCATGGAGAGCTATGCGAACCTTGCCCGCAGAGATGCCGCCAGGTACGGCATTGACCATGGAATCGTTGCCGCCATCCGTTTAAGTAGTGTGCGTACCGGCGTGGACTTTTCGTACCTGATGAAGTTGGCCGCCACGGAAAGCAACTTCGAACCCGTGATTGAAGCAGAGACCTCGTCAGCGACCGGACTGTACCAGTTTACCCACGATACCTGGCTGAAGACCCTGAAGATGCATGGTGCAAAGTACGGCTTTGTTGCCAACTATGCAGCGAAGATCGAGTACTATGAGACCCGGAGCGGATACCAGCGGCCCATAGTTCGCGACCAGTCATTGTACCAGCACCTGCTTGAGCTGCGAAAAAATCCCCGCTTATCATCGATGATGGCCGCAGAAACAGTGCGTGATAATCAGCAAAAACTGTTGTATTCGCTCGATCATGAACCCACGGAGACCGACCTCTACCTGGCCCACTTCCTGGGTATCGACAAAGCCATCACTTTTGTGAAATCGCTGAAACAAAGTCCCGGCACGCATGCAGTAGAACTCTTTCCCAGGGCGGCAAGCAGTAACCATAACATCTTCCATCCCAGTTCTTGTGAGCCGCGCACCGTAGATGAAGTTTATGCGCTCTTCGACGAGAAATTCAATACCCGTCGTTTCGATGACCTCGCCGCCAACTGATCACGCTGGCTGGTAGCACATCCTGTTCTCAAAGAATCGAAAACGAAATCACGTGCAGGTTCAACTAAATCGTCTGGAACGATTTGAATGATAGCCCTGAACGGGTGAGGCATATGGATATGCCGAATAATTTATTTGGACAATAGCAAAATTTCAATTAATTCCAGCTTCCTGATCTTCAGCAACAAACTGGATAATCCTTTCAAATTGGTCTTCTCATATTTACTTAACAATTACCCTCATCTCCAGACAGCTCTATAATTATCAGCAGATGATAATTATGGAATGATTATGAAACAAGATCATGGTTTAGATAGCCTGCTCAACCTGGATGGCTTTGAGCCTCATTCTCCCAATGGTTACTGATACAAAATTGAAGTACGATTAGTTACAGCAGATAAACACAAAACACATGGAATCCGTTACACACTTACATTCCATGATAATTAAGGTAACCGTATTTTTGGTAACGTGCCAGGCCATCCCGATAACGATAACGATGACCACGCCATCATCCGTAATTTCATGTTGTATGGCTGGCAAGGGATCGAGTTTGAAGGTGAAGCGCTGCAATCACTGTGAATACAACCCCTCTTATTCTTTTACTGGTTTGAGTAGATTGTTCCTGTCCGTCTAAACTGACAGCATGCCTGCCAGTTTTTTTCGATATTGTTGCGCCATCTCGGGGTTATTGGGGGTGATGGTATTGATGATGGTGATAATCATCTCCCTGGCAGCACCTTCTTTGAATTCGGCATTGTTCTGTTGAATGTAGAACAGGTGATCTAGCGCCTGTTGCGTATTGTGTTGTGCGATTTCACATATTGCACAATCAAAACGGGCCTGATAGTCATCGGGATTAGCGAGCAGCATTTCATTTAATACATCCAGACCTGCCGTTTTATTCGCCTGATCAATAATCCATAATTGTCCGCTGAGACTGAGCCCGGTTTCACTGCTTTTAACCTCATCAGGCAATCGATTGAACAAACTATGTGCCTGTTCTAATTCGCCCATATCGATGAATATCTGAACCATGTCCATCGCTATATTTGTATTTGATGGGTCTTGCTTTATCGCCAGCGTCAGTAACATGATAGCGTCATGCGTTTCACCCTTCATGTGAAGCTGACGCGCCTGTATTCGCTTCTCTTCGATCTCATTAACAATATCGAATTTTTTCAGTAAAGCTCTGGCATCATCTTCGTTTAGCCTGCCCTCTTCTGATACCACAACTTTTCCATCGACAAAGATTTTCAACGTCGGTACATTTTCTATGTTGTACCGTTGTTTCAGTTCGGCATTCTCTTCTACATCAACTTTGGCGAATATAAACTCTCCTGCAAATTCTTCAGCAAGCCCTGCAAACATGTCGGCCATTAATATGCATGGTTCCGACCACATGCTAATAAACGCAACAAATACCGGTACCTTATTCGAGTTACCGATAACGTATTTATCAAAACTTTTATCACTGACTTCAAATAACAGAACTTCTTTACTCATTTTATTTTCTATTGTTACTCATACCATTAATGGTGTTATTTTATCCAGGAACCTCTGATTAAGTCTGGGTCGAGCAGATTGCCGGTTAAACGGTTCTGGTTCAAGGCGTGGAATGCGCTAATAGCAGGGCTATTGCGAATTCCACAGCGGAAACAGAACCGTTTAACCGGCAAGATGCTCGATTCAGACTTAATCAGAGGCTCCCTAATATCAAAGGCTCTATATCACCGAGTATATATTATTAGAAACCGGTTTTACTCAACAAAAACCGGTTTTTCCTTACTGTTGCTGACCAGTGCACCAGATCAAACCTCGGTAAATCAAGGCACTATTATTGTGCTTCGTTGCACTGTTAATGAGCAAATAATCAGACACAAACAATATAAACCGGCCTGCGCCATCTAATAATCAACAACTTAAGCAACAAACACAGGCTGGCATCATTATTGCTTTGTTTTATGCAGTGGCCGTTCTGAAGCGGTCACTTATAACAATTAATATTGTGCCGCGGACTGGAGATAAACCATGCAAATGACCGAAATCAAAACAATTGCAAAACAATACGGTGTAAAAGTCAGCAAGTTGAAAAAAACCGAGCTTATTAAACAGATACAATTGGCCGAAGGTAACTTTGACTGCTTTGCCACACCAGCTGTTGGCTCCTGTGGCCAGGAAGGATGCCTGTGGCGACCAGACTGCCTGAAGGCGGCCTAGCCCGGATATTTCATAGGAGCGCTGAAAATATAGCTAAACATTTTGATTTTATTAATAAATATTAGTAGATTAGCAAAACACACTATGTACCGAGGATCGCTATACAGTTTTTGCCATGAAAAATTTTCTGGGGATCTCAGCGGCCCCATGTTTGACTTATTTTGGGACCGATTCGCCTGTAACCATAGCTATGGCTATGCCCATAAAATCATCATGGGGCTAATCGGCCAAACTGACTCGCTGACCAATAATTAAATATGTTCCCCATTGTCTGTATTCCTATGAAATATCCGGGCTAGATAAAGCAAAGCCAGGTAACTTTTGGTAATGGATCCCCGTTAAAGCCATTCGTGGATGACGGTGCCCAGCCCATGCTACAACGGTCATTCCCGCATAGCTTAAGGGTAGGCATTGGAGTCAGGCTGACCCCGTGATTTCTTGAATTTATCATTGTTTCACCAATGTGCAGTTGAAAAAACTGTTTTACTGAATAAACAGCATCTTTTTAACGAGAATTATCTGAAACTAAAGTTTAGGTTGAGGTGAATTCATGTTTATAGCTTTTTTAATCAATGGATGTCTTTGTTTGTTTATCATTGGTCACTGGTTGCCTGTCAAAAAGACGAAACGCAACCAACAACTGATTACGTTTCTTTTAAATAACAAACAAAAATAATAGGCGATCTATAGAGCAATAGTTTCTAATGCACTGTTAAGCGCATAATCAAATACAGAGCGTTGCATAATTATTCCAGACAACCCTTTTTCGACTTCATCTGCAAATATTTCTGCATCTTTTTCGATAATCACATTACCCAGGTGATCAACAAATACCATAGTGGCATCCTGCACAAGAATCACCGCCAACTTAAGACGCATGACAGGCTGATCTTCTCCATTATAGACAATGCACCAGGAACCTGGCGAAACACCTTCAGGCAATTTGGAAATCTTATCCTTAGCGATTTCTTTAGGCGATATTTCCTGGTCAGGTTCGGGCTCTGGCTCTGGCTCAGCCTGTGCTACCTGATCAACTAAATCACTATCAAGCTGTGGCTCAGTTCCATCTGGCGGCAGCCCTTCTGTCTTCATTAGCTTTTCGTATGTTGCTTCGAGGTCAGAGACAACCTGATCAAGTATTTCCTGCT
Organism: uncultured Gammaproteobacteria bacterium; assembly: GCA_963768215.1. GTDB lineage: Bacteria > Pseudomonadota > Gammaproteobacteria > SZUA-229 > SZUA-229. Next base: position 44,237 of record CAVYHW010000119.1, on the reverse strand, counting down.
TTTTACTGAATTGTTCCAGCTTACTGCGTGCAGCCGTTACAATTTCAACGTGTGTATCTCCAAGCTCTGCCAGCTCTGCCATTGAATGTAACGGCTGCACACTTTCAATTATCTTCCGTAAAATCATTAACATTTCAAGCCATTCATCATTGGCTTTGCCATTTCGAAGATAATGATTAAACATCATGCTGGGCCAGATCTTTAATACCAGTGTACGAATGCTCTGCGGCAACTCTTTACCCAGGGTGATTTTTCTAATTTCCTGAAGCACCGTTTGTCTGGCATGGGTCATTTTTAATGATTTCTTAGACTCTGCCTCAGTTTCTCTGGCCTTGCGGTAAATCTCTTCGGTAAGGTCTTTTAATTCTTCCAGGGCTACCGTAAATGCAACAACATCTTCCTCATAATAATTAAGCAGGTTGCGTACGATTTTTTCGATTTCGATGTACACTGGATCTTTATGCTCAGAAACACCCACACCGGCTTCAGCAATTTTATCCAGTAACTGTCTAGCAGGATGCAGGTCATCGACAAAGAAATCAGAATCCAGCATCGCGGCTTTAATCACGGGTATCTGCAAACTTAATAACAGTGTTTTAATTTCGTCGGTAACGTTTTTTTCATCAATAATTACATCAAATATCAGCTTGATGAAATCAATCGTTTTCTCTGATACCCGGTTAACCGCCTTGGTAACCGCACCACCTTCTGATTCACCAATACTGGAAAGTATGGCTTTCTTGATCAGGTTTGCATCAAATACAAGCGGAGTCTGACTAAGTTCACCGGCAGGGGTCTGCAGGTCTGTCAGCGCCGTCATTACCTGCTGATGTGAGTAATAATTTTCATTACCACCAGTGACAATATCAGCATGCGAACCACCAACAAAGTTCTCAATGCTTTGCCTTACCCGGCCAACCGGCACACCGGCTGAATAGGCTTGACCAGACGGGCCCGCTGACTCAACTCCCGCCACACCCGAACCGGGAGCAGGCACAGGCTGCCCCTGCGAGAAGCTTTGCATACCACTACCAAACGCACGCCTTCCCACCCCCGCTGGAGGCGCATACTCACCACCTGCTGGAGGCGCATACCCACCACCCGCTGGAGGCGCATACCCACCACTCGCTGGAGGCGCATACTCACCACCCGCTGGAGGCGCATACCCACCACTCGCTGGAGGCGCATACCCACCACCCGCTGGAGGCGCATACTCACCACCCGCTGGAGGCGCATGCTCACCACCCGCTGGAGGCGCATACCCACCACCCGCTGGAGGCGCATACCCACCACCCGCTCGCATCGGAGGGGGCATTGGTGCTCCACCCTGCATTGGTGAAGGAGGTGGTGATGCTGAAGAATAACCAGAGTAACCGGACATCCCACTTCCAAATGCTCTCCTTGTACCAGGAGGCAAACCTCGATTTGGCTGAGGCAGCTGTGAAGCTGGCGGTGGTATATCTTCAGCTACTTCTTCATATTCCGGCGCTTCGTAATGAGGTATTACTCCGCTGTAATCGATCTCCATCTCCGGAAGAATGCCCTGTTCTATTAACAGATTATTTAGCTCGTCATACAGCTTGCCCAGATCTTTCATCAATGCTTCATCAAAAAACCGGTAAAAAATCAGCTTGTTGCTATCAATTAAATCTGTTTGTGAGACGGCTTCTTGCATGGCGTCACAAAGACGCTTGGGCTCAAGCGCTTTACCATGAAAGATATGATCATTGTATTCAGCGAGTTCATTTAATCGTTTTATCAGCAAATTAATGGACTCGGAGTTGTCCATTGCCGCTTTACTGCTGATGGTGGTTAAGGCCACCATCTCATCCATTTCATTTTGCTCAATTAAACCAAGTGCCGCCAGTTTTTTACTCTGTTTCTTATCCGGCATCTTCTCCAAATCGGCAACTGGCTGCAAATAGGTACCCAGCTCATCAACAAAACCCTGCTGTATTGTCAACTTATCAGCACGTAATTGCTTTCATGCATTCAAAAAAATCATTTTGCTCTGTGGTACTGCTTGATTCATCTGCAGCTTTAAATAGATAATCATCCGCCCGCTTGAAAATCTCATCGAGGTGAGATGAAAAGAAATCTTCTAACTGAGTAATAATATGATCAATTAGCTCAGCAAAATATCTTGGTTGCTCTTCAATATCTTGATTAGCCTGGTTATCAGTTTCAGTACCATTCACCTGAAGCCATCCTCATTTACTTGCTTTTATTATGCAGCAGTTGTTGTTTCATTTGATCTAGTAAAAACCTGAATATCTCTAAAAAAGTGAGCAACCCTGTTGATTCTATAAATTTTCGGCAAAGTCCAGCTCAATAAAGGCCAGACCGATACCACCTTCTTCCTGACGCACTACAATAGCATCAGTACTGGGAAACACGACACTAGAATCATGCGAGTTTTCACCTAACTTGAGAGTTACCACTTCACCAATGACCGGATGTCGTTGTCTATCAAGCATTAAAAACACACCACCTTGACTGACATCGCGTGTTCTTACAATTTGTTTTTCCCCTGATGGGAAGCTCAGCTCAACTTCGATATGTAACTGACGTCGCTGAAATTTTCTTTGTTCCTTGCTCACCTGGTTTTCACCCTGACCGGAGTTTGTCCGGCAACATGTCCAATGGCCGAGCTCTTCAAATAAACAACTCGGTGAAATCACAGACTTTTTTTAGTATTACCATTAAGATAATAGACCTTATTTAATATTTTCCAACCAACCTCACCCACCAATCAATAATAAGGTCGGGTATTTATGGATAAATATAATATAAATGGTTTTTTTAAGTATAGCAGGCACCCCTCATTTTATTGTAAATGATGTATCTGCTTCATTTCTGCCTTTCATTGCTTTTATTGTCACTCGGTGGCAGGGTTTGCAAGGTAAAGACCTTTTGTACCTTATCGATGAAGCCCTGAGCAATAACAAAGCCGGATAATTTGCCGGCTTTGTTTATTTTTCCTCGGCAATACCGTTAAAACCCTGCTAAATTCATTGGTATGGGAAATGCCATCAATATAATACGCCACACATGACAAATTCAAATTATTTCCATATTTTAAAAACGCAGATTCAGCAACACCTGCAGTCTGTCGATACATCGATTTCGCCCTGGAAAGAGTTTCTCGCCGCTGTCGATCAGTCATATCAGGAATTTGATGTTAATCAGCGCACGCTTGATCACTCTCTGATGCTTAATTCAGAAAAACTGGTGCAGGTGAACGAAGAAATGAATGCAGTATTTCAGGCAATTCCTGACCAGCTGTTTCATATTAATTCTGATGGTCGTATTGTTAGTTATAAGTTGGGGCAAAGTAGTCACCACTACATAAAGAAAGAGCACCTGATTAACCAGAGAATGAAAGATGTCACCGATGTAGAAGTGGCAGAAAAATTTGATGTATCTATTAAACAGGTGCTTGAGCAGTTATCAAGCAAGCATTTTGAATTTATTATCGTGCATGAAAGAAAGGTGTATTACTACGAAGTGCGCATAATGCCAGTGAAGACCAAAGCGGCCATTGCATTAGTGCGTGATATAACTGAGCACAAACTCGCTGAAGAACAGATCGTATATCTGGCCTATCACGACAGCCTTACCGCATTAGCGAATAATCGATTATTTAAAGATCGATTACAACATGCTATATCGCAGGCTGACCGAAACAATAAATTGCTCGCTGTAATGTTTTTGGATCTTGATCGATTTAAATTAATCAATGACACCATGGGGCATTCTGCTGGAGACAAGTTATTAAAAATTACTTCACAACGTTTAATTGACGCTGTACGTAAAACAGATTCAGTTACGCTGAATAGTAATGATTTGAATTCGTCAGTTGCGCGATCAGGTGGTGATGAATTTACTATTTTACTGGAAGATATTGAAAGTATTAAATCGGTGATTCGTGTCGCAGAGAGAATTATTGAAAGCATCAGTATGCCGATGATGTTAGATTGTCAGGAAGTACATATTTCAACCAGTATTGGTATTTCAATATTTCCTGAAGATGGTAATCAGGCGGATGAAATTCTCAGGCATGCTGATGCTGCGATGTATCATGCAAAATCACAGGGCAGAAATAATTTCCAGTTTTATACGGATTCAATGAATGCATCATCGGCTGAATTGCTGGCATTAGAGAGCAATCTGCACAAAGCAATTGAGCAAAAGGAGTTCTGTTTATATTACCAGCCGCAAGTGAGCCTGCTAACAGGCAGGTTGGTTGGCATGGAGGCATTAATTCGATGGAAGCATCCTGAGAAAGGTTTTATTTCACCTGGCGTGTTTATTCCAGTAGCTGAAGAAACCGACATGATTATGCAAATTGGTGAATGGATTATTCGTGAAGCCTGCGAGCAGGGTGCGCGCTGGGTGAAGAAAGGATATCAGCTGCATAAAATATCTGTGAATCTTTCGGCAAGACAACTTAAAGCAGAAAGCCTGCCAATGCAAATTGCTAAAGTCTTGAGTGAAACTGGAATGCCGGCGAATTATTTAGGTATCGAGCTCACGGAAACTGCGATTATTCTTGAACCTGAGATTGCCTTATCCCGTTTGCTGAAAATTAAAGAAATGGGTATTAGCCTGTCACTGGATGATTTCGGTACGGGTTATTCTTCATTAAGTTATTTGAAACGCTTTCCAATTGATACATTAAAAATTGATCAGGCTTTTGTGCGCGATATAAAGGTTGATCATGAGGATGCTGCTCTTGTGAAAGCGATTATTGCAATGGCTCATGGTCTGGGTATGGGTGTTATTGCTGAAGGTGTAGAAGAACAGGAACAGCTGGAGTTTTTAGGCGCGAATGCCTGTGACAGTATTCAGGGTTTTCTGTTTAGTCGTCCGCTTCCTGCAGAAGAAATGGAAGTTTTGCTGGCTTCCCATAAACAGTATCTCTGATACTGTTTTTAATTACCGACCAAAAATAGCATATAAGCACCCATATAAGGGTCAGGTCTTGTCTTTTGCCTAATATCATTCAAACATACTCAGTATATTTATCAGCCCTACCCTTAACATTGTCTACAGGATATTTCTGCTCGTTGATTTCATTTTATTTTTGGCAGCTAGTACTAGATCAATATCAAGCTTATCAGGCAGACGTATTAAATAGATGAGCGTATCAGCCAGTTCGGTTTCAACTTCATCGAGTTTAGCTTTGGAAAGGTTACTGCTATGTTCTTCAGTGAGCCACTGGGTCGTTCCTGTGCTTCCTCGGCAACTGCTCCTGCGCTGCCCTACTACCGTCCATCCATGGACATATGCACCTACGACATTAGAACATCCATAATTCGTCAAATGTTCTACTATTTCGGCACCTTTCAGTCGCTGATACTACCTTAGAGCATTTGAGCTTGATAAGATCTTTCACCATGCTCAAGACGACACAAATTATCAGGAATATTTTTTAATGTTAAGTTTTTTCGGTTGCTGTTGGGCCAAAAGGGTTTGGAACTAAGCAATCAGTAGCCATAAACCTGTTAAATGCTTATAGTACGACATGAGTTAAAAATACTTAGATAAAGCAAAATAAAAATGAGAAAAAATAACAACATACATTTTATCCTTAATGACGGCATAGATTACATCGACATGGGAGAGAAACTGGGGAAGCTCACACTTGAGCATCAAAGTACGAAGGATACCGCACCGTTTGAACTGCTTGACTGCTTTGACCAGTCGATTAGAAATTCAGGAAAAACATTAATCTTTTCTAAAAACAGGTTGATATTACTTCAGCAGGATGGCGCAACATTGAACCAGGCTGTCGACGAAGCAAGCGTGTTTGTTACCGAGCTGAATGATGGGAGGGTAAAATCAACATTAGGGTTTGTTTCCCCGCTGCGTCGACTTTTACCTGTCGCCCGTGGCACATTGAGCCTTCACCAGATCAGGGCAGTCGATGGTGCGCAAAAAACCCACGCCAGGGTCAACCTGCAAACCTTCCGGCTACAATCCTTCCAGCTAAATGACGTTGATACCCAGCTGACACTGGCAACGTTACAGGGCTTACGTGGTTATGACGAAACATTCAACTTGATGAGGCAGAAAATTGAGCAACTCGGCTGTAACAGGGAGCAGGACATATCCAGTCTGTATGGTCGATTAATTACTGACTATCAACCGTATAACCCAAAACCTGACATTGTTATTTCAAAAGATGAACGGGCGTTTCAGGCAGCCAATGACATTATTAAAGCCTATATTGAAATTGCACGATTAAATGAAGCCGGCATCCTGGCTGATATAGACACTGAGTTTCTGCATGATTATCGCGTCTCGTTGCGCAAGGTAAGATCGGTATTGAGTTTATTTAAAGGGATTTATAGTGATGAGCAAACACAAAAGCTGAAGCAGGCTTTTGCCGATCTGATGTCACCAACGGGCAGGTTGAGAGATCTGGATGTGTATCTGCTGGACCGGCAGCATTACTTTGAATTATTACCGGCGTCGTTACACGATGGCCTGAGCATTATGTATGATTTATTTGCAGCTGAACGCAATGATGAGCTGAAAAAAATGTCGGCATACTTAAAAAGCGCTGCTTATAAAAACAAGATCAACCGCCTGGCAAAACTTTTTAGCGAAGCAGGCAACTTACCGGTCGGGGAGAATGCCGATCAATCTGCTTATCTTTATGCCAGCATGTTAATCTGGAAACGCTATCGCAAGGTCTGTAAAATTGCACGGGCGATTACCCCGGCAACTGACGACGCTGAAGTCCATGACCTGCGCATTCAGTGTAAAAAATTACGTTACTTAATGGAGTTTTTCAGCCCGATGTATCCAGCGAAAAAAATTAAAGGATTAATCAGGGCACTGAAACATTTACAGGATAACCTTGGCCTGTTTAATGATTATTCTGTGCAGCAGGATTCCTTGCAGGCATTTTTAGCGACCCATGCTGCTAAAGGCCGCAAACGGGACCTGGCTGTCGCCAAAAGTGCGGGTGCATTAATTGCCATGCTGTATCATAAGCAGCTAGAAGAGCGCGCCAGGGTAATTTCAAATTTTGAAATATTTGATAGCCCCACAATACAGCAACAATTCGAGGAATTATTTAAAAATGGCTGACACACACACGGAAATCGAGCGTAAATTTCTGGTAAAAACTTTGCCAGACCTGAGTAAAGCGCAGAATACGTATATTCATCAAGGTTATCTTACGCATGCAAACGATTCAGTTGAGATACGGTTAAGACAAAAAGATGAGCAATATTTTATCACCGTAAAATCTGGTGCGGGTATGGTTCGGGGCGAACGTGAAATTTCAATCGATCAAAAGCAGTTTGAAACACTATGGCCGGACACACAGGGGAAACGAATAGAAAAACATCGTTGGACAGGTCTGTTAGACACAGGGCAAACATTTGAGCTGGATCTTTTTATGGTAGACCTTGAGTCATTAGTTCTTGTTGAGGTTGAGTTTTCTTCCAGGCAACAGGCAGAAAGTTTTCAGCCCGCTGACTGGTTTGGGCTTGAGGTGACCGACGATAAACGATATAAAAATAAGGCTTTGGCGATGGATCCTCAAGCCATTGAGGCTGGTTAATGGTCATGCTGCAAAAACAATATGGTGTTATACCCTATTTAAAGCGATCAGGGAAAACTAAAATTATTTTAATTTCCAGCCGTAATAGCCACCGATGGATTGTGCCAAAAGGTAATCTAATGACAAAGAAATCCAAACGTAAAAGCGCGCTACTGGAAGCCTATGAGGAAGCGGGATTAACCGGAAAGCTTGATCGCAACTTCAAGCTTCGTCTTTTTATTATGAGTCATGGCATAAAAACGGACTTAACTCTGTATCCCATGCGTGTTAATAAACGTTTAATAAAAAAATGGCCGGAAAGCCATCAACGTAAACGCATTGAAGTGTCCTGTGCGCAGGCACAAACACTTGTATTATGGCCAAAATTCAGGGCAGGTATAAAGCTTTGGCAAAAGACGCTTTAACAGCTCGCATAGCCCTTTTTTCGTAGGGTGCAATAAGTGAAGCGCATTGCACCGCAGTGCTGACACATATAAACACAACAAAAAAATTCACCACAGAGGCACAGAGGACACAGAGAAAAGCTTTACTATTGTTATATGCGCCGCAGGCGCAGCCAACATAAAAAACCTCTGTGTCCTGTCCTCTGTGCCTTGTGGTGAAATGCTTTATAGTTTTTGACTATAAGGCCAAATAGAACACATAATTTATAGTTCTAAACGCATAGTGTTTTATGCTACTAAAGACAACGATCCCAGCTCTCTGGAGCACTTAATTTCCGCTGCAAATTCATGTCCGTCCGGGAATGTCTGGGAAACAATCCAGATCTGGCTGATAGCGTCACTTAGTTCATCCAGGGCCGACAGGGCGTGCCTGGTGCGCTCTTCATCAAAGAAGGCAAAAGGCTCATCAAGAAATGCGAACTGTTTACCTTTCACCGCCCGGCCCATCAACTTCTGCGCCATGGCGAGGCGCAATGCGAGCATGATCTGGCGCTGTGTGCCGCTGGATATCTCTTCCATATCGAGAAAATCCCGTTTGTCGCTTGAGAAAATCCGCACGCCGAGACCCGGTTCTATCTGTAGATGTTCATAACGACCCTGGGTAAATACCGGCAGGGTGCTGGACATGAGATCTCGAATGTCGCGATTGAATTTACTTGAAAAATGTTTACTGGCCCCGGCCAGCAACTCAATGGCTTGTTCCCGTATGGCCATCTGCGTGGACAGTTCTCCGGACCTGCTGCGCAGACTGGATTCCTCCATCTGCAAGCGCGCGACATGGTTCACACGCTCAAGCTCCTCATCCATTTCCTCACTGATATAGCTGAAAGTTTGTTCTCTTAACGAGATCTGATCAGCCAGCCATTGCTGCTCGATATCTGCATAGCTTGCCACATCACTTGCGGCAGCTTTAACTGATCCTACTTTTGGTTGCAGGAGTACATATTTTTCGACGTCATAACATGCAACCGGGGCAGCCTGAGTGGTAACAGCTTCCTGATCTTCATCCTCCAGGGTCTCAGATGTGTCGGCCGCCTCTTCATATTCCGCCACAGACCGTACACTGGCCATTACCGTAGCAAGTTTAGATGACTCTGCATTTAAAGCCTTTATGCGAGCATTGTGCGCTACTGCGCGAATAGAGAAAAGCAGGAACAGGACAGCAAACACCGCTGCTGCAATACCGATGTAATTGATATAGATATCCTGCCAGCCTGGAGCATTCTGTTTCAGCATGTCCAGTAATTTTACTGATATTGACAACTCACTGTTTTGCGTTATCAAAGCCCAGGCACCGCCAACCGCCAGCGCCAGTAACAGGCTAAGCAGTCGCCAGAGACGAGCACGCCCCTTTTTCCCGGCAGCCTTATTTATTAACCCTTCGTTAGCTGTATATGTTTCACAGGCGGTTTTCAGTTCAACTGCGAGACTCCGGGTATTTTTCAGATCTGCTTCCAGTTTGTTCTTCTCATCTTCCAGGGCCTCCAGATAACCTTCCTGAAATGCCAGCTCTTTCAGTTCCTCCTGCAAAGATTCGTTTTCGGCTTCCAGCGCTTCCAGCATTTCATTTTTCTCGGCAACTTCCTGCTCGTAAGCCATGGACACCTGTTCCAGTGCCTCTACGCCAGCGATACTTTTTACCGCTTTACCGTGAGGATGAGGCGAAGTGATTTCACGCTGGGCCAGATAGAAGGACTCAATAAACTCCTCGAATTTATAACCCAGAATATTCGCGAGCACGGTACCCACCTGCTGCGGACTGCGCGCCAGCGGGGCGTCTTCGTGCCCCAGCAGTGACAGTTTCGCCGAGTGATTGCCGCTTTCGTCCAGGTAGCGGTACAAGCTGTATTCCTGCTCTTCCACCTTGAAGGTCAGGGTAACGGAACAGTTTTCCTCGCCCCACAGGATGATTTTTTTCAGCTCTTCAGGTTTCAGGGAAAAGGTCCGGCCAAACAGGGAAAAACACACGGTTTCACCAATTGTACTTTTACCGGACTCGTTATTGCCGCTGATCGCAATAATGCCTTTTTCAGGCAGGTTTTCCAGCTGTAGCTCGGTGTACTTGAGTACGTTCTGTGCCTTGATTGAGGTGATGATCATGCCTCGCCCTCCGTTTCCAGTAACTTCAGCTGTGCCGTTACCATTTCCATGGCTTCACGGTAGGCGGCTTCGTCAAAATCTTCACCTGAATTCAGCCTTCTTTCAAACTCTCCTTCACAGTAAAGAACAAATTCTTCTGAAGGGATCACCTTTGTCCCTAGCGGGAGCTTATTTAAATCATTTTCCTGGGCCATGAACTTTCTCAACTAAATCAATAATTTGACCGGCTGTAGCGTTGTGCTGACAACTGTTATCTATGTCTGCCATTACGACCAGCGTGGAAATTTTAACATCTTTTACATTGCAGGTTGGGGTGAAGCATGAACCCCAACAAAAACGTTGAAGATAACTGATATTATTAACTGCGACACCGTTGTTTAAAATGTTGGGGTTCGTTCCTCACCCCAACCTACAGTGAGGTAGAGTGAGATGGTGCACGGGTCCGTTGGGTTTGTACATGAACAGAAAAATTCAATATAAGACATGCCTATTGGTGAAATTGAATTAAAGGCTTGTATATAATCCTGTATTAAAGCACAGTGTATTTACTGACGTGACAGGTGAATGATGGTGAACAAGCGAATAAACATAAAACTTTCCACCCTGCTCTGGTTGCTGATATTTGTACCGCTGATTGCTATGACCGAGTTGCAGGAAAAAGCGGCTGAGCAGGTCTCAAGTCAGGCCACAAAAAATATCCCAAATAAAGCAATGGGGTCAAGCCTTACCCTGCCCGAGCTTATCTATGATTCCAGTGAACATTTTTCCGACATTGAATCGGCTAACCTGGATGGACTGCTAGAGCGCATTGGTGATTCCCGTGTGGTATTACTGGGTGAATCGTCACATGGCACGCGCGAGTTTTATGACATGCGTGCTCGTATTACCCGTGAGCTGATTGAAAAAAAAGGCTTCAATATTATTGCCGCTGAAGCAGACTGGCCGGATGCATCGCGTATCGATTTTTATGTTCGCGGCTCTGGCCACGGAGGCCACCGCAGGCCGATGTACACAAATAAACCGTTTGCGGTTTTTCCACAATGGATGTGGCGCAATCATTCTGCGCTGGACTTTACACACTGGTTAAAAGACTATAACCGGTCTATTGATTCTGCTGAAGATGCCGTGGGTTTTTATGGCATAGATATCTACAACCTGTTCGGCTCGATTGAAGTTGTGCTCGATTATTTATATCGCATTGAGCCCGGCATGGCAGATGTTGCGCACGACCATTATCGCTGTCTGTTTCCATGGGCAAATGATCCGTCACAATATGGCCGTGCTTTAAAGGCCGGCAAAGCTCACCTGTGTACTAACGAGGTCAATGCAGTATTAAAAGATTTGCTCAAGAAAGAAGCGCATTTCAGACTGCTTGATAATCAACAGTATTTTTATGCGGTGCAAAATGCGCAGCTAATAATTAACGGCGAACGTTATTTTCGCACTATGCCTGATGATGATACCGATTCATGGAACCAGCGCGATAAAAATATGTTTGAACGCCTGCAGGCGATTCTTGATTACCTCGGCGAAACATCGAAGGCGGTTGTGTGGGCACACAATATTCATATAGGCGATTCCCGCGCGACAGACATGTCTGAACGCGGTGAAATCAATCTCGGCCAGCGGGTGCGTGAAGCATTCGGTGACAAATCTTATATTATTGGTTTCGGCACCGACCATGGCATGGTAGCCGCTGCTCCGCGGTGGGGAAAACCGGTGCAAATCCAGCAGGTCCCGCCTTCTCATGAAGACAGTTATGAATACCTGTTTCACCAGGTTAAAGCGGATAATTTCCTGTTGCCATTACGGCGCTCTGAACATGAGATTTTGCGTGAAAAACTGCTACCAGTACGAATGGAACGCGCCATCGGCGTGGCATACGACCCCAAAAACGAATTGAAGAAACATTATTATGGCGCCTCACTGCCACGACAGTTTGATGAATATATCTATTTTGATGAAACACGGGCAGTAAAGCCATTAAGCCGGGTATTAATGGAATAGCCCCACCCTTATTAAAGCTGTTTGGACTTATGGCGAAGCATCATATGCTTCTTCGTAACACGCAGCCAGCACTCACCTCCTGCCGACAGGCATTAAACTGAGCGGTTGTATATCACTGTCTAAATTCAGCACTTCTCTTACTTCATCATCATCAAACGCACCAACCACTACTGTGCCAAGATCCAGTGCTTCCGCTTGCAAAAAAAGATTCTGGCCGGCATGACCCACTTCCATATGCACATAACGCACACCCCGCTTTCCGTACTTCCAGGTAGTACGCTGATAAATTGCAGTAAACACAAATATAATCGCGGCATCACCAATACAGGACTGATTAAGCGCTGCTTTTTGCAGCAATTTTCGTAAATCCCCATTGGCGGTTTTCAGTAAGCTGTGTTCTTCCGGATTATATTGATATATTCCAGCTGATAATTCATTCACATCACCTACCACAACAAAAAGTTTTAGCGGATACAAAGCACCTGCTGAAGGCGAGGTACGTAAACCCTGTTTATCTGATACTCCCTGAGCACTCCACAGCAACTGCCCTACTTCAGCTAAATTCAATGATAATTTTTTGTATGAGCGTACAGACCGACGCTGTTGCAAAAGCAGCTCAACTGACTGTTCACCTGTTAATTCAGGATCTGGCAGTTTGATCTGTTCATTTAGTTCTGCCATTACACTACCTCCCGCCATAAAATATATACACAAGATAAGTACTATGCATGGCCAGTATCTTATTAGTGATATCATTATGTTAATAATTTATCCTGTCTAATTTTTATTTATGTTGACCTCAGACAAGTAACCTTGCTTACGAAACGATTATTATTTTTATTAGCTATTTAATTAGTGTTAACAGGCCCTAATACCATGCAGCCAATACATGAATTACTTAATCGAATCCACTGGGATGCTGAGTTCGGTAAGGGTCAGTTTGAACTGTGGTTTCTGGATCATGTTGAAGCCCAGTTGATTAAATTGCCCTTTCATGAAATCACTTTTACTCCCGGTGATCATTATTTTTTTCATTACCTGGATGAAGAGGGTAACGAGCACAGCGTACCTTTTCATCGCATCAAGGCGGTATATAAAAATGGGGAACTGATCTGGCACCGTGAGTACTAAATGTCCCATAGCTGGAAAACAATACCGGCTGTTAAATCGCTGTTGTTCTGCCGTCGCAATATCGTTATATTGTTAAGCTAATTTAATGAAAATGCCAGATGCGTTTATGAACACTGCACGTTGGGAACATTTCGAACACGAAGCTGATATTGGTGTGCGAGGTATAGGTAATACACCCGCCGAAGCATTTGAGCAGGCAGCGCTGGCGATGAGTGCCATTATCACAGATTTATCGCTTATCGAAGCCAGGGATGAAGTAATTTTTAATTGTGAGGAAGCGGATCAGGAACTCTTACTTGCTGACTGGTTAAATGCCCTTGTCTTCGAAATGTCTACACGTTATATGTTATTTAGACGGTTTGAGGTTTTTATCGAGAACGGACGTCTCAAAGCAAAGGCGTGGGGTGAGCCGATAGATGTAAAACGGCATCAGCCAGCGGTTGAAATTAAAGGCGCCACTTATACCGAGTTGGCAGTACACAGGTCACAGGGCCAATGGATAGCGCAGTGTGTTGTTGATGTTTAAATGAAACCAGCAGGAAAAAAGTGATGGATATTAATAAATTACAACAATTATCAGACTACCAGTGGCGCATTGATCCTGTTAATGGAATGAATGTTCCGGGTATTATTTTTGCCAGTAAAGACCTGATCCTGGAGATGGATGAAAAAGTTTATCAGCAGGTCAGCAATGTCGCCAAATTACCCGGTATTGTAAATGCCTCCTATGCCATGCCGGACGCGCACTGGGGTTACGGTTTTCCAATCGGTGGCGTTGCCGCTTTCGATCCAGATCAGGGCGGTGTCATTTCAGCCGGCGGCGTCGGCTTTGATATTTCCTGCGGTGTGCGCACATTACACACTGGCCTGGCTGAGCAGGAAGTGATGTCAAAACAAGATGAACTTGCAGACGTTCTCTACAGGAGTATACCGGCGGGTCTTGGCAGCACGGGCCTTATTCATCTTAATAAAAAAGAGATGGACGCCATGCTTAATGGCGGTGCGCGCTGGGCGGTGGAAAGAGGTCTTGGCGACCAGGCGGATCTCGAACGCATAGAAGAACATGGCTGTATGCAAGGCGCCGACCCGAACCAGATATCCGAATTTGCCAAGAAGCGACAAAAAGATGAAATGGGTACTTTAGGCTCTGGCAACCATTATCTTGAAGTACAGAAAGTGGTTGAGATATATGACGCCGATATCGCCAAAGCCTTTGGCATTCATCTGAATGACGTGAAAATCAGCATTCATTGCGGCTCTCGCGGACTGGGCCACCAGATAGGAACAGAATTTCTTAAAAGCATGGCCGTAAGCGCAAAAGAGCATGGTATTACCCTGCCCGATCGAGAACTGGCCTGTGCGCCGATTGAATCCAAACTCGGCCAGCGATATTTAGGCGCCATGCGAGGAGCGATTAACTGCGCCCTGGCTAACCGGGAAATCATCACCCACTTAACACGTGAGGCTGTCAAACAGATTTTTCCAGATATTCATTTAGACCTGCTTTATGATGTTTCACATAACACCTGCAAGCTGGAGCAGCATGAAGTTAATGGCGAAATGAAAAATCTTTTCGTGCATCGTAAAGGCGCCACCCGCGCATTTGGCCCGGGTCACTCCAGCCTGCCTGCTAGCTCTGCGTGATGCAGGCCAGCCGGTACTGATCGGTGGCACCATGGGTACGGCTTCCTATATTCTTGCAGGCACCAATGAAAGTATGCAATTAGCTTACGGCTCAGCCTGCCATGGCGCAGGACGTAATATGAGCCGTCGTAAAGCAAGCAAACTATACAGGGCGGCAATATCATGCATCAACTTGCTGATCGGGGTATTTTGATCCGCAGTCCATCCATGCGCGGCATTGCTGAAGAGGCACCGGATGCCTACAAAGATGTTAGCGCGGTGGTTAAAGCCGCTGACCGGGCAGGGACTTTCTCGACTGGTGGCAAGACTTGAACCTTTGATTTGTATAAAAGGTTAAACAAGACAGAAACGCTGATTTTTAATATGCATGTTCTACTCATAAAACTCAGCCTGCAAATACCTTATGCGCGTTCGTTAAAGGACAAGCGAAGCCAGATCAAAAGTTTAAAAGACCGGGTAAGTAGCAGGTTCAATGCCTCTGTCGCCGAAATTGACGAGCACGATAACTGGCAACAGGCGGTGATAGGTGTGTGTATGATCAGCAATGATAAATCCTATCTTGATAAACAGTACAGTCTGGTAGAAGCACTGGTTCTTGAATATACACAGCTGGAGTTAATAAACGTGACTCGTGAATGGCTGTAAAAAAACTGGCGCAAAATGCTTTTCCAGATACGAAGGCACTTAATTATGAAAAATACGCTGTTTTGCTGTCATTGCGAGGAACGAAGCAATCTCGTGATGTGGAGTACGTGGATAAAGATTGCTTCGTTCCTCGCAATGACGCAGTTTAGTTCTTTTGATGTTTGAGTAAGCACTATTCTTTCAAGTGACAATGTTCACAGGTAAGATAACAGGCCACACCAATCCCGGTAATCAAGCATGAGTTATCTACGTCATATTCAAAAATGCAACCAGTACCAGGCAGACAACTTTGTTCCCTTTATCGTCGACGGATTGCAGGTTGGCGAAGTGAAGCCTCCCTTCGCCGATCAACTGGCTGAAATATCAAAAGCCTTCCATCGGGAAACAGATGCACTGTACTGGGACTGCCCTGCAAATGACTTCACGGGCCGCAATCAGGCCATGGACGAGATGACTGAAATACTGTTGTCCGCCGGGCTGGCACCTTACCGCCATGATGAACTGTATCCGGTCACTACCGGGCAACGTGAGCAGCCGGTGTTTCTCATGGACCGGGCGCTGGTTCCCTATTTTGGTGTACGCGCTTTTGGACAGCATATGAACGGCTATATCAGGCGCAACGGTGAGATCTATATGTGGATAGCCCGCCGCTCTCTGCACAAGCGCAACGAGCCTGGCAAACTGGACAATATGGTGGCTGGTGGCCTGCCCTGGGATCTCAGCCTGGAGGAAAACCTCACTAAGGAATGCTGGGAGGAAGCAGGCATTCCTGCTGAACTCGCCGCCGAGGCACAGGCAACCGGACATATCGCTTATCGCTGTGAAATCGAGAAAGGCCTTAAACCCGACACCATGTACTGCTACGACCTGGAACTGCCCGAGGACTTCACTCCCCGCTGTACGGATGGTGAGGTGGAAGAATTTCAGCTATTGCCAATGGAAGAGGTGGCGCAACGGGTGCACGATACTGACGAGGTAAAACATAACTGTAACCTGGTGATTATCGATTTCCTGATCCGTCATGGTTATATTAGCGAGCAACACCCGGAATATGCAGACCTGATGGCGGGGTTAAGGCAGACAGATTAAATCGACTATCGAAGCAATGCCCGTTGGTGGTTATCGCGGAATAAATTCCGCTCCTACAAGCATTCTATTCTCCGTAGGAGCGGAATTTATTCCGCGATGCAGGCGCTTAACTTTTAACCGGACACTACCGTTCAGGATGACAGTAATATTTTGGAACTATAATCTTGCACTAAATTGCATACTATTTACTAATGTCCTGAGGCAATAAAAAAGCAGTACCTGTGTACCGCTTTTTTATTGCCTTTTGATACTGCTGTAAAAAAGAAAGGTTATCAACCTGCTTTAAGTTTCAACTCCGCTATTTCTTCAAGATCCAGGTTTTTCAGGTAGTTTCTAAAATCATCAGCCATATCATCATGTTGAAGCGCTAGCTCAACATTAGCTTCTAAGTACCCGATTTTACTACCACAATCATAACGAGAACCTTCGAAACTGTAAGCGAAAATTTCTTCTGATTTTCTAAGTTCAGCAATCGCATCGGTTAACTGGATCTCATTCCCCGCACCACGTTGGGTAGATTTAAGTATCTCCATTATCTTTGGCGTCAGGATGTAACGGCCTACGACTGCCTGATCAGATGGCGCTTCAGCCGGTGATGGTTTTTCTACTATCTCATCAACACGAGACAATCTATCTTCCAGCCTGGGGCCGGCAACCATGCCGTACTTTTCGCTTTCTGATAAAGCGACTGTTTGTGTACCAATCACGCTACCCTGCCTTTTGTTAAAAACATCAACCATCTGCTGAATGCAGCTCTGACCACCTTTGTTATAGATCAGATCATCTGGCAATAATACGGCAAATGGTTTATTGCGTATCGCCGGTTCAGCACATAATACAGCATGCCCCAGTCCCAGTGCCTCAGGCTGTCTAATAAACACGCAGTGAACATGAGAGGGTACAACGTCCTGCACGATGTTTAACAGTTCTGTTTTGCCTCTTAATTCCAGTTCTGTTTCAAGTTCATAGGCTTTGTCATAATGATCAATAATCGCATTTTTAGTACGACCAACCACGAAAACCAGCGTATCCATGCCAGCAGCAACCGCTTCTTCAGTAGTGTATTGAATCAAAGGTTTATCAACCACCGTCAGCATTTCTTTTGCAATAGCTTTGGTTGCAGGTAAAAAACGTGTACCTAATCCTGCAACAGGAAATACAGCTGTGCGAATAGTCTCCATAAAAGTCCCCTTTAAATAATATTATTAGGCTAATTTTAGACCATGTTGGCATGCATGTTGTGGTTACTATGCTAAAATTCCACAAAAATTTACATAAAGCAGATTTCTTATGACCTATGTAGTTGTTGAAGATTGTATCAAGTGTAAATACACAGATTGTGTTGATGTATGTCCCGTTGACTGTTTTCATGAAGGGCCAAATTTTCTTGTGATTGACCCCGAAGAATGCATTGACTGTACATTGTGTGAACCGGAATGTCCTATCGGTGCTATTTTTGCAGACGATGATGTGCCCGAAGGTCAGGAAAAATTTATAGAACTCAATGCAGAGTTAAGCCTGGAATGGCCGGTGATTAATGTCAGTAAAGAACCACCGCCTGATGCGGATGAATGGAATGGTGTGCCGGACAAGTTAAAGTTACTGGAAAGGTAACGGCGTATTTCATTGCTTGAATATTTTGTAGGTTCGACTAAATCGTCTGGAACGATTTAGTCGAACCTGCGTGAATCAATAAACCAGCGGAAATCCCAGAAATATTCACCCCGTTATATTCACTACCAAAAATCCATGACACACCAGTCTGCTATTGAAGTCCCACCTTTTCAGAACATACTTCAATACACAGCTGACTTAATTTTTGAAAAATTTAGAGAGCAGGCGCCTGATTTTTCAGAGATTTTTGTTTTTTTACCGCACTCTCAGGCAACACAGCCATTTAATAGCATATTATGCCGCTCTACCGGGCCGGACATGCCTGCCATCATCCCTCCATGGGCAGGCACTTTAAAATCATGGACAAAACAATTTTGTCATAACGAACATGTTGATTACCCCATTATCAATGAATATTCACGTCAACTGCTGTTTATCGAGGCCTTACAGCAACACCCTGACCTATTCAAAGAAGAAAACCAGTGGCAGGTGACACAGGCGCTGTTAAGTCTTTTTGATGAACTCAGCTTAAACCAGCAAAATATCTTTACTTCAGCTGAAGACTGGCAGCAACAGCTTCAACAGGCTTACGGTATTGAAGATCAGCACCAGCATCTGCTTTATGAAAGCAAACTGGTTTATACCTTATGGCATGCCTGGCAGCAGCAGCTGGATGAAAATACATTATTTGATGAAACCAGCGACCAGCTTTCCCGGTTGAGCAATGCTGCAAAATCTATCAATGAACAGCACTATTTTATTTGCCTTGGATTTTCACATTATTCAAAGACAGAACAGGACTTCATTAACTATTTAATCAATAAAAACCAGTGTCAGCTGATCGAATTTGAAAGCACGATGAAGCTGACTCCTGTAGATAGCAATCATCAGCATGCTTTCGCCAGTTTTATCAGTGAAACATTCAGACAGGCGCCAGAGCCAGAAAAACATGAATCTATTAAACAACGTGCTCATAAGTTCGCAGATAAATACCCCGATTTTTCTTCAGAAAATCTACCCTTCTCGGTTTACCTTGCGGCCAGTGAGGAAGAACAGATACGCGCGATTGATTTTTATGTTCGACTCAATATACTCAATGGCAAAAATAATATTGCCGTTATTAGTGAAGACAGGAAACTGTCCCGTCGATTACGTGCTTTGCTTGAACGCGCAAATATTCAGTTGCAGGACAATGCAGGCTGGTCGCTGGCAACCACCCAGGCAGCAAGCATTATTGAGCGCTGGTTAGAATGTATCGAAGAAGACTTTAGCGCTTATCCCCTGCTTGACTGCCTGAAGTCACCTTTTATCAATATCACGCATTCAATTCTGGGAGAAAAAGCTACCGAGGAGGATTACAGGAAAAACATTTATCGTTTTGAGCACGACCTGGTTTTCCATGAAAATGTCAGTAGCAATATCGAGCAATACAAATCCAGACTCAAACAGCGACTCGGACGGCTCAGCCACTGGCCAGCAGATTCCTATGAGGACCTGGTCAACACGCTAAATTATATTCAGAAAACGGCAGAACCTTTATCAAGATATTATTCTGCTGCCAATGCTAACGCCGGCAGCAATAAAATCATTTTATCTGACTTTCTCGATGTTTTAGTTAACAGCCTGCAACAGCTTGGCGTGTTTCAACGTTACCAGAATGATGAAGCCGGCCTGATTTTATTAAAAACTTTTGAAGAATTAAAACAAAGTATTAAATTCTCAAGCCCAGTTTTAAGCTGGCACGACTGCCGCACATGGTTGGGTATAGCGCTTGAAGCTCAGCACTTTACCCCTTCAACAAACAACGCAGTCGTACAGTTGATGACACTGGAACAATCAAGTCATCTAAATTTTGACTGTATTGTCATCGCTGCTACCGAGTCACAGCATTTTCCAGGCAGCGCGAATAACTCACCTTTTTTTAACCAGGCCGTTCATGCTTCTCTGGGATTAAAAACATGGGAGCAGCAGCGCAGACAACGCCATGAACTTTTTAATCGTGCTTTATTATCCGCACCCGATATTTTATTGACCGCCTGCAACGAAGACAAAGGTGAAAAAAAACCCGTTTCACCCTGGTTAGAATTATTAATCAACTTTCACCAACTGGCCTATGGCAAAAATACGGAATCAAAAAGAATATATAATAATTATTTAAGTCATCTTTCTAAATCGAATAGTGAAGTATTTAACTGTGATGATATTGAGCTGCCAGAAGCATCAACACAGCCCTCTCCCGCCATACCGCTGGACCTGATTCCTAATAGAATCACAGCAAGCTCCTACCAACGCATCATTAACTGTCCTTACCAGTATTTCAGCGCCGATGGACTGGGGCTGAAGCCGCTAGAAGAATTAACTGATGAATTAAAAAAATCAGATTACGGCGAACGCATCCACTTAATTTTACAAAGCTTTCATAGTGGTCATAAAAAATACGGCAAGGCGTTCAGCCAGAACATAACAAACACTAACCGTCTGCAAGCAGAAGATTACTTAACGAAACTTTCTGAAAAAGTCTTTCTTTCTGATCTGGAAAATAATGTATTACATAGAAGCTGGTTATATCGCTGGAAAAAACACATCCCTTCCTATATTAACTGGCAAATTCAACATCAAGTGGACTGGGGTATATACCTTACTGAAGAAATTATTGAGACTACACTAGCTGATATCAACAGCGATATTGCAGATGATTCTGTAACAGTATATGGCCGGCTTGATCGAATTGATTTGCATAAAGAAAACAAATCACACGCCATTATTGATTACAAAACCGGTAAAACCGCCAGCCTGGAAGACGTTGCGTCAGGTGAAAACGTGCAACTGTCCACTTATGCACTGCTTGATACTGAAGCGAGTGAAGTCAGTTATTTATCTGTAGATTCTTCCAGTCAAAAAGTCGAAAGTAAATCTTCGCTAACAGGTGAAGAACTACAGCTAAACCGTGAAGAAAATAAACAGCGTTTGCTCACGCTGTTTAACCAAATGAAGAATAACCAGCCCCTGCCCGCATGGGGTGATGATACGGTTTGTCGATACTGTGATTTTTCCGGGTTATGCCGGAAAGCTGAGTGGACTGAATAGTAAAATAAATATTCACCACAGAGGCACAGAGTACACAGAGAAAACCTTATGAACCTGGTAGTGCGCCGCAGGCGCACAACATAAATCCTCTGTGTACTCTGTGCCTCTGTGGTAAAAAGCTTTTTATTTTACGGCGAATAAAGAACCATTCACACTGCTAAAATACACATGGCCTTCGCTGATAACTGCGGCTGAATAGATATTACCATCCACCTTATACTTCCAGCGCAATTTACCTTCACTTGCATCTAAAGCATATAAATGACTGTCTGTGCTGCCTACATAAACGGTACCTGATGCAATCGTGACTGGAGCAAAAACACCGGCATCTGTTTTATATTCCCATTCACGCATACCATCTTCAGTATTGTAAGCATAGATATAACCATCTTTACTGCCGATATATACCTTATCGTCATAAATTGCTGGTGATGATAATACCGGGCCTGCCGTTTTTTTCACCCAGACTTCCTGTCCGGTATGAATATTCACTGCGTATACACGTTTATCATCACTACCAAAATAAACATTATTTCCATCTACCGCAGGTGACGAGTGGATCTTGCCATTGGAGACAAATCGCCAGTACTCCTGACCGGTTTTACGGTTTACCGCAATCAGTTCACCTTTCAAGGTGCCAAAAAAGATGTAATCACCATAGATTGCAGGGGAGCTATAAATCGATTTGCCAGCATTAAAACTCCATTTTCTATAACCGGTTTTCGCATCAGCCGCATATAGATGGCCATCTTCACTGGCAAAATAAATGTCACCGTCTGCAATAACCGGAGAAGATGAAATAGCCCCTTTGGTTTCCTGTTTCCAGATAATTGCCTGGGTTTCATCTGAAATGGCATACATGTACTTGTCCCAGCTTCCAATGTAAACAATTCCATTGGCAGTCGCCGGTGTGGATTCTACATTTCCACCTGTTTCAAATGACCATTTCAGCTGACCGGTTCGCTGGTCGATCGCGTATAAATGTTTATCATTACTGCCTAAATAAACGCTTCCATTTGCAACTAATGGTGACGAATAAGCTTTGTCCGGGACAGTGTATTTCCAGTCCAGCGTTTCCAGAGTGGTTGGCCCTGATTCTGAATAAACCGCGGTGTGACCTGGATCACCACGAAACATGCTTGTATTACCCACACAGCCGGTTAATACGAGTATTAATGCAGCAAGCCCCGAATAAGTAAGTTTTTTTGCAATGATTTTATTTTTTGGCATGTGAGACTCCAACTTTTCCCCTTGGTTACATTGATTGCTAAATTGATTATCTCAACGAATAATCATATTTAGACTTAGCGAAAAATCGCTAATATTTTCAAAGAGGATAGACCAAGATGAAGACAAAATCTCAGCTTTGACGCCATCAAACTTTAATAATATTCTGCAATAGCAATAAACAGATAGCAGCAAGCTGCGGGAGAAATTTAACCCGGGGGTTAATTGGTGGAGTAACCAGCGCCTGCATTGCATAATAACTCGTAAGAAATACTACCGCTTGAACACGCTATCCTGTCAACACTCAGCTCATCACCCCAAAGTACCACACGATCACCTGTTTTTGCATCCACCCCGCTCAGGTCAATACACAGGCTGTCCATCGATACCCTGCCAAGTAATTCACAACATTGATTATTCACCCAGACCGGTGTGCCATTTTGCGCATGCCGGGGATATCCATCGCCATAACCCGCTGCAACGATGCCAACGCTCATATCTTTGTCGCAGGTAAAGGTACTGCCATAACCTATAGTCTCGCCTGCCTTAACGAGCTTGATATCAATCAGCATAGACTCAAATTGCATCACAGGCTGAAGCCCAAGCTCAGTCGCTGTAATATCATCAAATGGTGAAGATCCATATAACATAATACCGGGACGAACCACTTCAAAGTGGCTTTTCGGCAGGCGCATGATGGCTGCAGAATTGGCCATACTACAATTCACATCTATATCATTTGTTACTTTAAGAAAGTTATCTAACTGAATGTTATTTAATATATTATCAGGTGTATCCGCATTGGCAAAATGGGTCATCATATAAACTCTGGCGACATTACTGCAATTTCGTAGTTTACCGAAATAGTCATCAGCCTTTTCAACTGGAATACCGAGTCGATGCATGCCGGTATCAACTTTTATCCAGCAGTTTATTGGGGTGGAAATACTGTGCCCTAACAAACAGTCTAACTGTGACTGCTGGTGTACAACGGTAGATAGTTTTAGCCTGGAAAATTTTTCAAGCTCGTCACTGTTGGCAAAACCGTGCAATACAATGATGTCTTTGTTGCAGCCAGCATCTCGCAGAGCATAGGCCTCCTCTGGCATCGCCACTGCAAACATATCGCTATCAGCAAGCTGCTCAGCAACAACCAGTATGCCATGCCCATAGGCATTAGCTTTGATCACTGCCATCACCTTACATTCAGGCGCATACTCCCTGACTTTTTTCAGGTTATGCGATAAGGCATTTAAATTTACAGTAACCCTGGCTCGTCGCAAATGTTTCTTAGCTAAAACCATCGGTATCGTACATTTCAGGTATGTAATTTTCAAACTTGGTGTATTTGCCAAGAAAAGTAAGCAACGACTTCCCGATCGGACCATTACGCTGTTTTGCAATGATAATTTCCGCCACACCTTTTTGCGGGCTGTCCTGGTTGTATACCTCGTCGCGGTAGATAAACACAATGATGTCAGCATCCTGCTCGATGGCGCCTGATTCACGAAGGTCCGACATTACCGGACGTTTGTCTGGACGTTGCTCCAGGCTGCGGTTTAACTGCGACAACGCTATAACGGGTACTTTCAGCTCTTTTGCCATGGCTTTTAAACCACGCGAAATTTCTGAAATTTCCGTTGCACGATTTTCACTGCCACCGTATACCTGCATCAGCTGCAGGTAATCAATCACAATCAGACCGAGGCCATGCTGGCGCTTTAAACGACGTGCACGGGCTCTTACCTCATTAGGTGACATGGCAGGCGTATCATCAATAAATATTTTTGCTTCAGACAAAATGTGAATGGCTGAAGTAATTCGCGCCCAGTCTTCATCGGTGAGATTGCCGGTGCGTATATGGTGCTGATCGACGCGACCGAGTGAGGAGATCATACGCATGGCCAGCGCGTCACCCGGCATTTCCATACTAAAAACGGCCACCGGCAGCTTGTCACCAATGGCAGCATTTTCAGCAATATTCATTGCAAAAGTGGTTTTACCCATCGATGGACGTCCGGCGACAATGACCAGATCGCCTTCCTGCAAACCGGTTGTCATTTCATCAAATTTATCAAACCCGGTAGAAACACCGGTTATGCCACCGTCACTGTTGAATAAATGATCAATTTTATCGACTGTTTTTGACAGCAGGGTTTTCATTTCCTGAAAACCACCCTCAGAACGTGCGCCCTGCTCTGCTATTTGATAGACCTTTTTTTCCGCATCATCCAGCAGCTGTTTACTGTCACGTCCTTCCGGCATATAACCGCTGCCACTAATATCGGTACCGACTGAAATCAGCTGACGTAAAACTGATTTTTCACGCACGATATTGGCATAAGCCACTATATTGGATGCACTGGGAGTCTCTTTTGCCAGATGCGCCAGATAAACCAGGCCACCGGCCTTTTCAAGCTGATTATTTTTTTCCAGGCATTGAGATAAAGTCACCGCATCAAATGGATCATTACGCGACTCCAGCTCACGAATAGCTGAAAATAACAGGCGATGATCAAAACGATAAAAGTCATCATCAACCAGCTTGTCTGCAATTTTCTCCCAGGCACGATTGTCCAGCAACAGGCCGCCAATGACCGCCTGCTCAGCCTCTATCGAGTGCGGAGGAATACGCAGGTTGCTGGTCTGCCCATCAGACATTGAATCGGAGTCTGGAAATACTGCAGTTTCTGACATAATTAAACCGGTTGAATTTGAATTTTTATTATAAAGACTGAAGACGATGAGTAAAAGGTATTTTTTGAACAAAAACTTTTTCACCGCAGAGACACAGAGAAAAGCATTTATTATTGTTTGATGTGCCTACGGCACAAATAAACTACATATAGATTTAACTCTGTGCCCTCTGTGTCTCTGTGGTGAAATAAAAAAAGGCCTGCAACATGCAGACCTTCTTAATTATCTAGTTGAGAAAAGCGAATTAGGCTTCTTCTTCACCAATAATCGTCACTTTAACAACTGCATTAACATCAGAATGTAAATGCAGTGTGATTTCATACTCACCAGCCTGGCGAATCGGACCTTCAGGCAGACGTACTTCACGTTTTTCGACTTCTACGCCTGCATCGGTAAGTGCTGCGGCTATATCAATATTACCAATTGAACCAAACAATTTACCTTCAGTTCCTGACTTGGCTGTAATATTAATCGCCAGTGCTTCAATTTGATCACGACGTTTTTCAGCTGCTGCCAGCGCTTCTGCAGCCATTTTTTCAAATTCGGCACGGCGGGTTTCGATTTCCGCCTTGTTTGCTTCCGTCGCTGCCTTTGCTTTACCCTGAGGTATCAGAAAGTTGCGTGCAAAACCGGCTTTAACATTTACCAGATCACCAATACCGCCTAAACGATCAATTTTTTCAAATAAGATGACTTCCATCTTTCTAACCTCGTTTTTAAATTCTATATGTAAAATTCTATATAAATTCTTGGTGCAAAATTCGTTATGTAACAATTAAGCTGTTTTATGCCTGTTTGCTTATCCGCTGCCTTATGTCCAGCCAGGGATCAACAAAACTTGCCAAAACCAGTAACAGCAGTATATGCGGTATAAAAAATATACATAAATAAACCACAAGTAACCAGGTTGTATTCAGCTGTCGTATTCGTATTGCCGCATGCAATAACGACAGCGCCTGCATTCCATACAGCACAAATACAACTGTTACCAGTGCTATAGCAAATACACTGTTTGTAAACATCGCCATTAACGTTATTGCTATGGCGCACAATGCTGAAATCTTTCCCAGATTTAAGTCTTGAAACTCTTTGGCAAAACCACCCGGATTATAAAAAACCGCCTGCCACCAGCGTCCTAAAAACAGGCTTAACATGGTACCGAACATTATACTGCTGACAAACAAACCCGGTAAAAACTCAATGATCCAGTTTTCTGTCTGTTTTAATTCGGCCAGACTAAACTCATCGGACTGTTGAAGCAGTTGAGCTACCAGGTGGTCCAGCGGTTCACGCCAGTATTCACCAAAATTCGGATACAGCATGTAAATCAGCACAACCGCCAACAGGCATACCGCAGTCAATATCTGCAAACTAAAAGCCAGAGACACTGTCTGGCGTAATACCATTGCTAATAACCAGGCTGGCAACCAGGCAAGCAAAACAAATACTACAGCCACCTGCGGTGTTGCAAAAATCAAATAGGCAAATACCGCAGCGCCCAGTAATGATAAAGCTGTTGTAATTAAACCACGTTGCGGACCTTGTACTAATGTAACCAGTACAATAACGGCCGCGCTAACCCATGCAGCTGGCGGTAATATCAGGCCAAAAATCGCCATCGATGCAGCGACTAATGCCGCCTGGCTTTGGCCCTTTAATATAAATCTTGCCAGAAATAACACTCAACCACCCTCCGCCAATGACTCTATGAAGGAAGTGTCAGTCCTTAAAAATTATCTTTATTTATGACTATCTGTATAAGGGATAAGTGCAAGATAACGCGCAACTTTAACTGCTTTAGTCAACTTACGCTGGTATTTTGCATGTGTACCGGTAATACGTGCTGGTACAATTTTTCCGCTTTCAGATACAAAAGATTTTAGTAATTCAAGATCTTTATAATCTACGTCGGTAATACCTTCTGCAGTAAAACGACAATAACGTTTACGTCTAAAATTAGCTGCCATTTTCTTCCCCTACTCTGCAGGTGCTGTTTCTACAGCATCTAAATCGTTATCACTATCCACTACTTCTACTTTTTCAGCATCTTCCTTAACCGGTGCTGGTGCTGGTGCTGGTGCTGGTGCTGGTGCTGGTGCTGGTGCTGCTGCACGCACTGCAGCTGATTTTTTCTGCGCCGCATCTTCTTCATTTTTCGCTTTAGCCAGAGCTGACATATCAGTGATAGCTTCATCGCGTTTAATAATCAAACTGCGAATGACCGCATCATTAAATCTAAATGCTGTTTCAATTTCATCACGAACGCTTTGATCACATTCGACATTCATTAATACGTAATGTGCTTTGTGAATTTTATTAATTGAGTAAGCTAGCTGGCGACGGCCCCAGTCTTCTAAACGGTGTACTGCTCCGCCATTAGATTCGACCGTTGATTTATAACGCTCAACCATTGCAGGTACCTGTTCGCTCTGGTCTGGATGCACCAGAAATACGATTTCGTAATGACGCATAATGTTCCTCTCGGTTATAGCCCCCCACTAGTTGCCCAATGTGTTGTATGGGAACTTGCGTGGTGGAGCAAGGGATATTCAAATTTTCAGGGAGCGAACTATACAGGAAAAGCAATGAAAAATGAACAATTAATTACAAGGAGGTAATGTATGGCGTTTTTGCATGACTAAACAAACGGTGAAAAGTGAATAATCTTTAAAAACAAACCAGTACATCATATTAAGGGGCTTTTCATGCATTTTCCAGTAAATTTCATCACTCCACACTTTACTGATTTTGCGTATAATCCGTCCTTTATAATTTATTTATCTTTCAGCTATGGCCCAATACGTATTTACAATGAACGGTCTTGGAAAAGTCGTTCCCCCTAAAAAAATTATCCTTGAAGACATAAATCTGAATTTTTTTCCTGGCGCCAAAATTGGTGTGCTGGGTTACAACGGCGCAGGGAAATCAACCCTGCTTCGTATTATGGCGGGTGTAGATACCGACTTCATCGGTGAAGCACGCCCTGCTCCGGATTTGCGTATTGGTTATTTACAGCAGGAACCACAGCTGGATGACAGCAAGGATGTACGCGCCAATGTTGAAGAAGGTCTAAGTGAAATTATCAATACGCAAAAACGGCTTGAAGAAGTCTATGCTGCCTATGCCGAACCTGATGCAGATTTTGACGCACTGGCAAATGAACAGGCTAAACTTGAAAATATCATTCAGGTATCTGATGCACATAACCTGGAGAACAAAATGGAAGTCGCAGCTGATGCTTTGCGGCTACCACCCTGGGATGCTGAAGTAAAAAATCTCTCCGGTGGCGAACGCCGTCGTGTCGCCTTATGCCGCCTGCTGCTGTCTTCTCCCGACATGCTAATTCTTGATGAGCCAACTAACCATCTTGATGCAGAATCGGTTGCCTGGCTGGAACGTTTTCTCAAGGAATACAGCGGCACTGTTGTTGCCGTAACACATGACCGCTATTTTTTAGATAACGTCGCTGGCTGGATATTAGAATTAGACCGTGGCCATGGCATTCCCTGGGAAGGCAACTACTCATCCTGGCTGGAACAGAAAGAACAGCGTCTCGCTGTTGAAGAGAGGAAAGAAGCCAGCCGCCAGAAAACCATCAAGGCAGAGCTGGAATGGGTGCGTTCAAATCCAAAAGCAAGGCAGGCAAAAAGCAAGGCACGCATGCAGCGATTTGAAGAACTGTCTTCAGCGGATTATCAAAAACGCTCTGAAACCCAGTCACTGTATATCCCACCCGGCCCGCGCCTTGGCGAACTGGTCATCGAAGCCAATCACATTAGTAAAAAGTATGGCGACAAATTGCTCTATGAAGATCTAAGCTTCAGCTTACCGCGTGGCGGCATTGTCGGCATTATCGGTGCTAATGGCGCAGGTAAAACCACCCTGTTTCGCCTTATCACGGGTGAAGAGACACCCGACTCCGGTGAATTCAAAACAGGGGAGACAGTGCAGATCGCCTATGTTGACCAGTCACGCGACAGCCTGACGGACAACAACACGGTATGGACTGAGATTTCAGACGGCCTGGACAATATCACGATTGGCAATTACACCGTTGCTTCACGCGGCTATGTCAGCCGTTTTAACTTCAAGGGTGAAGACCAGCAGAAATTTATTAAAGACCTGTCCGGCGGTGAACGCAATCGAGTGCACCTGGCCAAACTGATAAAAAGCGGCGGCAACCTGTTATTGCTTGATGAACCGACCAATGACCTGGACGTTGAAACCCTACGAGCACTGGAAGAAGCGATACTCAACTTCCCCGGCTGCGTTGTTGTTATCTCCCATGACCGCTGGTTCCTGGATCGTATCGCCACCCATATTCTGGCATTTGAAGGCGATAGTAAAACCACCTGGTTTGAAGGTAACTATACCGAATATGAAGCGGACCGTGTCAATCGCCTGGGAGAAGAAGCAGTGTTTAGCCCACACCGGATTAAATTCAAAAAAATAAATTGAGATGCTGACAGTAGGATGCGGTGAGGCACGAACCGCATCAGTCGTGTTATATTGACATCCTTCACTATCGTTCAGGATGACATTAAGAATACAGGCTTTTATTGCGTCTTTCGCGTTCTTCGCGGACTGATGTTTCTCTGCTATTCCAATGAGAAAAAATGTTTAACTTAGACGCGAATGATGCGGTTCGCGCCTCACCGCATCCTACGATTAAGCCGCAGATTCATGCAATGAATAAAATCCATCAATAACACTAAAACCATAGGCTTTTTGCTCGTTATCGACATCATCGCAATAACAGATACGTCCTAGAACCTGCTGTGAAAAATCGTTAGGAAAACGTAACAATACCTGAACTCTATCCTCAAGTTCAAAGCTTTCATCGGCAATAAATCGAAACCCGCCTTTACATATATTTTCCAGATGAAAAGACTTTTCAGAAAGGCGATTCCGCATTTCACCATTAATCATTAAGACCTGAATATAACAGCCTTCTGCTGAAGATTGTTCTCGAAATGTTTTCATATCACTAAGACATTCGCTAAAGTTAAGGTTTTAGTGAATTGAGTGTAGTTAGCGAGGTTAAAAAAAAAAGACTATTGAGGCCAGAATAAAAACCATCTGATGAACGGTATGTTCTGGTGCAGTTTTTGTGCGTAAAAGTTGACAATAAACTACCCAGCAGCTAGTTGATATATCATCAAAACAAAGCCTAAGTTAAGAGAGACGAAAATAAATCTTTTTAAGTCCACAGATGAACGCAGATAAACACGGATGTTTAGAAGCATATAACACTTTATATCTGTGTTTATCCGCGTTCATCTGTGGAAAAATTGTGTTTACCCGCACGAGTGTATTGGCCATTTTCCCAGTAGAAATTGATTATTTTTCAGGCGGCGCTGAATTCACCCGGTTTAACTCTCTCAGGCGATCGAGTTTTTCTTTGATCTTTGATTCCAGACCACGCTCTACAGGCTGGTAATATTTCTTTTCACCCATGTCAGAAGGAAAATAAGTCTCACCTGCCGCAAATGCATCTGTCTCCTCATGTGCATATCGGTAGCCTTTGCCATACCCCAGTTCTTTCATAAATTGCGTTGGGGCATTTCTCAGGTGTTCAGGCACATCAACTGAGGAGGAATTTTTCGCATCCGCCATGGCCTCTTTATAAGCCATATAGACTGCATTGCTTTTTGCTGTACAGGCCAGGTAAACAATGGCCTGCGCAATCGCCAGCTCGCCTTCAGGGCTTCCCAGGCGCTCATAAGTCTGCCATGCATCTAATGCCAGATTTAAGCCACGCGGGTCGGCATTGCCAATATCTTCTGATGCCATTCGCACCACGCGCCGTGCGATATAAAGCGGGTCACATCCGCCATCAATCATTCGACAGAACCAGTAAAGTGATGCATCCGGATTACTGCCACGCACTGATTTATGTAAAGCGGAAATCTGCTCATAAAATAAATCACCACCTTTATCAAAACGGCGAAGTGTTTGAGATGTTATATCTTCAATAATTTTCTGATTTATGGTTCTTTTTTCCTGTTTGCCAGAACCATCTGTTACCGGTTCTGCCAGATCACAGGCAATTTCCAGAAAATTCAGGGCCCGTCTGGCATCACCATCGGCAACCTGTGCAAGCAATGTTAACGAGGCATCATCAATTTCAATATCCGCCCGCTGAAGCTGTATATCGTTTTTTAAGGCTTTAACAACAACTTCTTTTAGATTATCTGCTGATAGTGCTTTTAAGACATAAGTTTTAACGCGGGACAATAATGCATTATTTAATTCAAAAGACGGATTTTCTGTGGTCGCACCAATAAAATAAAACGTGCCGTCCTCCACGTAAGGTAAAAATGCATCCTGCTGTGATTTGTTAAAGCGATGCACCTCATCAACAAACAGGATTGTCAGTTCGCCCTGGGCCTGCCACTGCCTTGCCTGGGCAATGGCTTCACGTATATCTTTAACGCCTGAAAGTACTGCCGATAAATTAATGAAATGCGCCCGAACCGATGCAGCAATAATTTTTGCCAGTGTTGTTTTGCCCGTACCCGGCGGCCCCCAGAAAACCATGGAGTGCAGGCTTTGATTTTCAATTGCCTGGCTTAAGGTCCTGTCTTTACCAATGATATGCTCCTGGCCGACAAAATCTGTTAGCGACCGTGGCCGCATTCGATCAGCTAAAGGACGGTATGGCTGGACGCTATCCCCTGAAAATAATTCAGCTGTCATGGCCAACTAGCCGCCAAAAACATCAACCCCTTCGGGCGGGATGAATTTAAAAATGTCATTTGACAGTTCAGTGTTGGTTGAAACATCTGAAAACACGATATCCGTTACCTGTTCAAACTGATCGTGCAGTTGCATAAAACGCAGACCTTTTGCATCCAGGCCAACAACAATTTCTGCAAAATCCGATTCTTTTGTTTTGCTTACCAGCTTCAAACGATAAACACCATTTTTTTCATCCAGTGGAAAAACATTAAAGCTCTGGTAGAGTGTTGAACTGTCCTCCAGCAATGCCATCGGTGATGCCGGCGAACCAGCCATTTGTTTTTGAACTGTCACCTGCTTCAGGTCCACATCGTAAATCCAGATTCTTTCACCATCTGAAACAATGATCTGTTCATAAGGAGACTGGTAATTCCAGCGAAACTTTCCTGGACGATCAAGATAAAACTTACCTTTGGTCTGCTGTAAAACTTCACCATCACGGGTACGTAAAGTTTGCTGAAAGTTCGCTTCCAGAGTCTGCGTATTGCCTAAAAACTTCTCAAGGTAAATTTCGCCGGTAGATGTTTTTTTGTCTTCAGCAAAAGCATTAACCGAAACGATGCTAAACAATAAAAATATGTTAAAAAATGATTTCATAATTAATGCTCAATAACTGTAAACTGACGACTGCAAACTGCAAACTTATGATTCCGGCGGCGGTGGCGCCAGAACTTCACGTGAACCATTTGACTGCATCGCAGAAACAACACCAGCCATTTCCATATCTTCAATCATCCTTGCCGCACGGTTATAACCAATTTTTAATCGGCGTTGTACATAGGAAATTGAAGCTTTACGTGTTTGCGTAACAATAGAAACGGCTTCATCGTACAGTGCATCGACATCTTCACCACTGGCAGCAGGTTTTTCTCCCGGCAAAACAGTTGAGTTTTCCTGCAGGATTTCTTCAATATAATCCGGTTCATTTTGCTGTTTAAGAAAGGCAACCACTTTATGTACTTCATGGTCAGCAACAAAAGCGCCATGTATGCGTACCGGCAAACCACTACCCGCTTCCATGTACAGCATATCACCATGACCCAGTAAATTTTCCGCCCCCATCTGATCAAGAATGGTCCGTGAATCAACACGCGATGACACCTGGAACGCAATTCGCGTTGGTATATTGGATTTAATTAATCCGGTTACCACATCTACGGAAGGCCGCTGCGTTGCCAGGATTAAATGAATACCTGCGGCACGTGCTTTTTGCGTAATACGCGCAATCAGTTCTTCAACCTTTTTGCCCACCACCATAAACAAATCAGCGAACTCATCCACTACGACAACAATGTATGGCAATGGTTTTAATTTTTGTGGTTGGGCGCCGGGTGGTTGATGATCGGGATTAAAGGTTGGATCTTCTAGCGGTGTACCCGCGTCAATCGCTTCTTTAACTTTACGGTTATAACCGATAATATTTCTTACGCCCAGACCGGACATTAACTCATAACGACTTTCCATTTCACCCACACACCAGCGTAAAGCATTTGCTGCCTCTTTCATGTCGGTAACCACGGGTGTTAACAGATGTGCAATGCCTTCATAAACATTAAGCTCGAGCATTTTCGGATCAATCAAAATCAGTCGCACTTCATCCGGTTTACTTTTATATAACAGACTCATCAACAAGGCATTAACACAAACCGATTTACCCGAGCCTGTGGTACCAGCAACAAGCAGATGCGGCATTTTTGCCAGATCTGCAACCACCGGATGACCGGCAATATCTTTACCTAAACCCAGGGTCAGCGGTGATGTAGACTTATCGTACTGTTTGGACATGAGAATTTCGCTTAATGAAACAATCTCACGATGCTCATTTGGAATTTCCAGACCAACGCAGGTTTTACCCGGAATGACTTCGACCACCAGAATGCTGGGCACCGACAATGAACGCGCCAGATCTTTAGACAAGG
This sequence comes from uncultured Gammaproteobacteria bacterium, assembly GCA_963768215.1. Classification (GTDB taxonomy): domain Bacteria; phylum Pseudomonadota; class Gammaproteobacteria; order SZUA-229; family SZUA-229. The sequence goes on along the minus strand of CAVYHW010000119.1, from coordinate 10,314 downwards.
CAGTTATCTTACTGGCTTTTACACCCGGTGCGTGGTTCCATTTCAAATCGTGTAATGACCGGCCCGGGATGCACCGCCACAACCTCAACTTCAACACCAAAGTCCGCCAACTTTATTTCAACCAAGCGTGACAATGCTTCGAGTGCCTCGTTGGAAAAACCTTTTTCCTGTGGTACTGGTGGATCTAATAAGCGCAATGCCGGCAGTTCAGAATCGGCTGGCGCATCAAATAACTGTATCTGTTTCTCCCTGTCCAGACGTTCAGAGATTTCAACTTTTTTCACTACCGGTTCAATTCGAATCTCCGAGCTACCTTTGGCTTCACGAGCAGCCTGTTTTACCTTGCTGGCGGCAACCACTTCCTGGCGTTGCTGCTTTGCCTCTTCGCCCGCTTTTTTCTCCTGCCTGCCTTCAACAAAAGCAAGCACCCTGCCCTGGACCCAGTAATATCCAGACAATGCTGCCTTACCGATAACATCTATAACTCGAAACCATGAAATGCCACTAAACAGGGTGATACCAGCCAGGAACACAGCCAGTAAAATCAATGTTGAACCAAGCAAACCCAATGATCCGGCCATGATATCACTCAACCACAGCCCTAAAATCCCTCCACCATCTATTGGCAACTGACCATCAGTAACCGAAAAATGCATACTTGTTAATGCACACCCCATGGCGACGGTGACAAAAAAACCAAGCCAGCGTATGCCCATTTCGTGATAATCAATGTCCTTATCCACTTCAATATGATTACTGCGCAGCACCAGCCAGCCGCTATAAGCAATAATCACAGGAAAGAGAAAAGACAGATAACCAAAAAGATTATATAGAACATCAGAAAACCAGGCGCCAACAACACCTGCCGCGTTATGCGCAGCCTCACGAGAACCCGTATATGACCAGCCTGGATCGGCAATGTCATAAGTAATTAATGCGGTAAACAGGAACAAGGCCAGCGCCATTAACACCAGCATGGCGCCTTCTCGCAGACCACGGTGCAGTTGGGTCGCGATTACAGCAGTTTTTTCCGAGTTTGTAGTTTTCTTACGGCGTGCCTGTACCAATCAAATAGCCCCAGTTTTCATACAGCAGGTTCAATACAACGATAATTGGTCAATTATAACCTTCATCCAGCAAAAATAGCAGGGGTGTTAATAATACCGTAGGATGCGGTGAGGCACGAACCGCATCATTCTTGAAAAACGCAAATAAACACAGATTATAATGTGATTGATGCGGCATGTTTGATGCGGTTCGTGCCTCACCGCATCCTACGCTATCGTCAAAAAGATATGAAAATTTATTATTTAATTATTTCCTGCCGCAAAACATCATCCACAACTTCACCCTGCTGAATCGCTATGGCTCGTTGCAATGCCTGCGCCTGCTGGGATTCTGCTTTGTTTAATTCCGCACAACCGTGTTCAGCCAGATTCATACTGGCGAGGGTCTTAACATAAGGCAATATCGCAGATGATAGTGATTGCGAAGAGGTTCGCGCTACGGCGGCAGGCATATTCGGTACCGCAGAATGGATGACCCCGTTATGTATATAACAGAGCTCTTCACTGCTGGTACAGCGAATACCCTCAACACAGCCGCCCTGGTCAATAGCTATATCCACAATGACACTGCCCGGGTTCATCTGTTTCACCACAGACTGTTTCAATACTACAGGTGCACGCCTGCCAGCGAGCAGGACCGCACCAATAACCAGGTCTGCCTGAACACATAAGGTTTCAATCAACTCCGGGGTAGACAAATGCGTCTCAATTGCCGGGAATCGCTGTTTTAATAATTCTAATTTTCTCTGTTTGAGATCCAGCACATCGACCTTTGCACCCAATGCAGCCGCAACACCAACTGCGTGACGACCAGCCACACCGGCACCCACTACAACCACGCGACCTGAATCAGCACCATCAACGCCACCAAGCAACACTCCCCTTCCACCACGGTTTCTGAATAACAGGCTGGCGCCTCGTATCACCGAAATACGACCAGCAACCCGACTCATTGGCGCTAACAAAGGCAATGAACCGCGCTCATCAGTTACGGACTCAAAAGGAATAGCGCAAAGGCCAATGCCACATAAAGTGTTTATCAGGGGTAGGTCTGCCGCCAGATGTAAATAACTGAAAATAACGTGATCACTGCGCAAATAACGAATGTCCTGCGGCAACGGCTGTTTAACTTTAATAATTAATTGCGCTGCCTGGTATAATTGCTGTGCGCTATCAACAAGCACTGCACCACTACTCTGATAATCCATATCAGCATAACCGCTTTCTATACCAGCACCCCGCTGAACATAGACTGTGTGCCCTGCATCTATAAGTGTTTTGCAGGCCTCAGGGGTCAGCGCAACACGCCCTTCACCTGTCATTATTTCCTGTGAAATGCCTATATTCATCATTAATCCTGCAATTGTTATTTAACTCTGGAAGTCTGTCTAAATTAACTATGTGACATCGAGATGAATATTGCCTAATTTATATTCTCTCGCCAAGGCGCAAAGCTCGCCAAGAAAATCAAAAGATGTTTTAGAGTCTTCCTATGCGCACTTTGCGCCTTGGCGAGAATGAAAATACATCATTACTAAACGCTCACACCCACTACTTTTGGAAGCAGGCCTATCTCAAGGCAGCAATAATATGCGGCGCTTAAAGCTGTACACAAAAATAAATTGTCTTAACAAGCTTATTGCGACAATAAACAACACTATTAATACATACAAATGTGGTTAAGATATTGCTAATATATGTCTCCTTAACACTATACATAGTAATCGCCAAAAATAAACCTGAAACAAAACAAATTGCTGGAGAAAAACATGAGCGAATCGCGCCACGCACGTCTATTAATTCTTGGTTCTGGTCCCGCAGGTTACACTGCTGCCGTTTATGCTGCACGCGCTAATCTCACCCCGGTTCTTATTACAGGCATGGAAATGGGTGGCCAGTTGACCACTACCACTGATGTCGATAACTGGCCGGGTGACCATGAGGGTGTTCAGGGCCCGGAACTTATGCAACGTATGCAGGCGCATGCTGAACGTTTTGGCACCGAAATTATTTTTGACACTATCAATGAAGTCAACTTACAAAACCGTCCATTTAAACTCTACGGTGACTCTAACTCTTATACCTGTGACTCCCTGATTATCGCCACCGGGGCCAGCGCTATGTACCTTGGGCTGGAATCTGAAGAGAAATTTAAAGGTAAAGGCGTCTCTGCCTGCGCTACCTGTGACGGCTTCTTTTATAAAGGTCAGAAAGTTGCGGTGATTGGCGGTGGCAACACAGCTGTTGAGGAAGCTTTATATCTTTCAAACATTGCTGCTGAAGTAGTGCTGGTGCATCGTCGCAAAGCCTTACGTTCTGAAAAAATCCTGCAGGATAAAATACTTGAGAAAGCAAAAAAAGGTAATGTCACAATCATCTGGGACAGCGTACTCGATGAAGTACTAGGTGATGACAGTGGCGTGACCGGTATGCGTGTAAAAAATGTAAAAGACAATAGCACCAAAGATATCGACCTGCAGGGTATTTTTATTGCCATCGGCCACAAACCAAACACCGCAATATTTGAAGACCAGCTTGATATTCATAATGGTTATTTATGCATTAAGGGTGGCACCGCAGGGAACGCAACTGCATGCAGTATTGAGGGTGTATTTGCCGCAGGCGATGTTGCCGACCATGTTTATCGTCAGGCGGTTACTTCCGCGGGAACAGGTTGTATGGCAGCCCTGGATGCTGAACGTTACGTGGATGAGATTATCTGTAAAGACCTGGGTAACTGTTAAAGCAAATAGTTTTTAGTTGTAAGTAACAAGTAGTAAGTTAAAAGAAACAAACTTAGAACTTAAAACTTAAAACCTCATTACAATGCAAATTGTATTCACCGATAAGATTGCCAGTATAGACAGCAAACACTGGGACAATCTTTGCGGTGACTCAAATCCATTTATTCAACACGACTTTCTCAATGCTTTAGAACAGCACGAGTGTTTACAAAACTGGGGCTGGCTTCCACAACACTGCTTGCTATACGACAATGAAACACTCATCGGCGCCTGCCCTGCTTATATAAAAAATAATTCTTATGGTGAGTTTGTGTTTGACTGGGCATGGGCAGATGCCTATCAGCAAAACGGACTGGACTACTACCCGAAACTTGTCACTTCTATTCCCTTCACTCCTGTACAGGGACCAAGATTACTTGCTAGCAAAAATCATATTGATGCTTGCGGCAAGCTGGTCGACACAGCCAGTATCAAAAAAGGTTTAATAAATGCCTTAATCACTTTTGCTGAAAAAAATGGTTTATCTTCAGCACATTTTTTATTTTGTGAAAATGACGATATTAAAAACCTTTCAGAAACAGGACTGATGCTACGTTTTGATTATCAGTTTCACTGGACAAACAATAACTATATAAGCTTTGATGATTTTCTATCACGGCTTACATCAAAGCGTCGTAAAAACATCAAGCGTGAACGTAAAATAATTGCAGAAGACAATATAAAAATAGAAGTGTTACACGGCAATGAGTTAAACGATGAACAATGGGAATTGTTATACAGTTATTACCGTGTCACCTTTTTAAAAAAATCCGGCACAGCAACATTAACACTCGGTTTTTTCAAAGCCGTCGCACACAAATTGCTTGCCATCTTTGCATACCATGAAAACAAAGCCGTGGCTGCGGCCATCTGTTTTGAAGGTAAAGATAAACTTTATGGCCGGCACTGGGGTTGCAGCGAAAACTACAATAACCTGCATTTTGAAGTTTGTTACTACACCGGTATTGATTATTGCATCAACAGGCAGCTGCAGATTTTTGAACCCGGCGCACAGGGCGAACATAAAATCTGGCGTGGTTTTTTACCAGTGAAAACACGATCAGCTCACTGGATATCGCATGCCGGTTTTAAAAACGCTATTCAGGATTTTTTGCAACGAGAGGCGGTTGCAATGCAGCATCATGGCGAGTTTTTGCTCGAATCCTCACCTTATAAATCTGAATAACCTGATATATCAAAAAACTGCTCAACAGAGAAACACCGGGCCTTTACCGCTGTCTTTTTAATGTGCTTTGGGCAACTGGTTGACAAAGGTAATCAATGAATTGTTGCTCTTTGACTGATACATTGCTTTATCAGCATAGTCAATAAGCTCAGTTAAGTCGTCATTATTATCCGGGTAGATTCCGGCACCAATACTTACACCAATATTGGAATGTTTTTTTTCTACTACTATTGATTCAGATATTTTATCGCGTATTTTATAGCTGATATTTTTCATTATTCTGAGTTTGTCAGGTATGTCAGATAAATTTAGAAAGATTAGAAATTCATCGCCGCCAACTCTGAATAAAATATCATCATAACGGACCGACTCTTTTAGTCGTTTGGAAACAAGCTTTAAAATCTCGTCTCCTGCTTTATGGCCATAGTTATCATTAACCGGTTTAAATTTATCAAGATCAAGATACATCACTCCGATTGCATTCCACTTTAACAGTATTCTGCTTTTTGCCTTTAAAACTTCCTGTAAGTAATGACGGTTATACAGGTTTGTAAGTTCATCAACATTTGAAGTGGATTCTAATTTAGACATTTCTTCAAATATTGGAGTGTAATCCTCAATTGTGGCAATACCGTAGTTCTTTTTATTGAGTACTACATGTGCTATGGAAATCTTGACCTTCAATGGCTCTCCTTTTGAATTTATGCAAGGAATAGTATCTCGAGTCATCATTCCTTTGGGAGGCAAGTCTGAATTGATAAATTCAGTTACCAATTCTGGATGATTAATAGATTCTGAGTTTTTCATTAAATCATCTATCCGCAATTTAACTATCTCGTCTTTTTTATATAAAAACAGCTTTGCACATGCAGTATTAGCAAAAATTATTTCAGATGACTCATTTGTCATTAAAATTGCATCGCCTAAAAACCCGAGGAAATCGGTTATTTCTTTGATAGATTTTTTATATTTGATACCGCTCATTTTCTCTCCTTGCCAGATGTTGCTTTAGAAAATGCCTATTGAAAGACCTGATTCCAGGCAATTATTTTTTTGTTATTATTAATGTTATTCTTATTTTCGAGGTATTTTGACTTATTCCAACAGTCTATAATTTGACGAATATCAATAATGCCCAATTTAAGACATATCGTCCAGTGATTCATGTTATAGAGTCGTAATACTAATATTTCTAAATAACGATGAGATAGATATTGAGATATGTATACAGTCACTGCTGCATACGTATATCAAACCTGCTGGAAGAAAAAACACGCTTTTGTCTGATGTCTATCCAAAATCAATATACGCGATAGATGTGGTTCGTTCCTCACCACATCCTACGGTACTATCAAAAAGTGCAATCATTGATATCTTTTATAATATCAAAAACAAGGTCAAGAACATTTCACCACAGAGGCACAGAGTACACAGAGGAAAAACTTATACTGGTTTGCACGCCTGCGGCGCAGTAAACATAAAAAAGCTCTTCTCTGTGCCCTCTGTGCCTCTGTGGTGAATCACTTTTATGCTTTTGTCTGTCGATGCCACTAAAAATTAGCCAGCTGGCGAATGTGCTCAATTTCATCGCGCACCCTGGCTGCTTCTTCAAACTCAAGGTTCCGTGAATGTTGATACATCTGTTTTTCAAGCTGTTCTAAAGTTTTTGTTAACTGCCTGGGTGTCATCGCCTGGTACTTCGCTTTTTCTTCTGCAACTTTCTGTAGCCCCATAGTTTTTCTTGAGTGTTTGTCACCATAACCTGCTTCCAGTACGTCACGTATTCCTTTAACAATGCCTTTTGGCGTTATACCGTGTTTTTTGTTATAGGCAATTTGTACTGCTCGACGCTCGTTAGTTATATCTATGGCTTTTTGCATGGAGCCCGTCACCCTGCCGGCATACAGAATGGCTTTACCGTTTACATTGCGTGCCGCACGGCCGATGCTTTGAATCATTGAACGCTCTGAACGCAGGAAACCTTCTTTATCCGCATCCAGTATGGCAATTAAAGAAACTTCCGGCATATCAAGGCCTTCGCGTAACAGGTTAATACCAACCAGCACATCAAATTCACCGAGGCGCAGATCACGAATAATTTCGACACGCTCAACGGTATCAATATCTGAATGCAGATAGCGCACTCTAACGCCGTGTTCATTTAAATATTCCGTTAAATCTTCAGACATGCGTTTAGTGAGTGTAAGAATTAATACCCGCTCATTAAGCGGCACACGAATATTAATTTCAGACAGCACATCATCAACCTGTGTCGCTACCGGGCGTACTTCTATCACCGGATCAAGTAATCCGGTTGGCCGCACCACCTGTCTTGCTATAGCGTCAGAATATTCTTCTTCATAAGGTCCCGGTGTTGCAGACACGTATAAAGTTTGCGGTGTCATTTTTTCAAATTCATCAAATCGCAGTGGCCGATTATCCAGTGCTGAAGGCAGGCGAAAACCAAAGTTCACCAGGTTTTCCTTGCGTGAACGATCGCCTTTATACATGGCGCCAATTTGCGGCACTGACACATGGCTTTCATCAATTATTAACAGCGCTTCTTCAGGCAGGTAATCAAACAGACACGGTGGCGGTTCGCCGGGCGCCCGATTCGATAAATAACGCGAGTAATTTTCAATGCCGCTGCAATAACCCAGTTCGCGCATCATTTCTATATCAAACTGCGTGCGCTGCTCCAGGCGTTGCGCTTCGACCAGTTTGTTGTTGTCGCGCAACTCAGCCAGACGCTCACGCAGTTCATCTTTGATATTTTCAATCGCCCCCAGGATCACTTCACGCGGCGTGGCATAATGCGTTTTCGGGTAAACCGTAAAACGGGCGACTTTTTTGATGATCTCACCGGTTAGCGGATCAAAGATACTGAGATTCTCAATTTCCTCATCAAACAGTTCGATACGGATGGCTTCACGCTCGGAATCAGCCGGATGAATATCAATTACCTCGCCCCTTACCCGGTAGGTACCACGGCGCAACTCAACATCGTTTCGCGTGTATTGCAATTCTGCCAGCCGCCTTAAAATCTGGCGCTGATCGACCACATCACCACGCACCAGGTGCAAAATCATGGCGAAATAGGATTCCGGATCACCCAGGCCGTAAATAGCGGAAACGGTGGCGACAATAATGGTGTCTTGCCTTTCCATTAATGCCTTGGTGGCGGATAGTCGCATTTGCTCAATATGTTCATTCACCGAGGCATCTTTTTCGATGAAGGTATCACTTGCCGGCACATAAGCTTCCGGCTGGTAATAGTCATAATATGAAACAAAATATTCCACCGCGTTATTGGGGAAATACTCTTTCATTTCCCCATAAAGCTGTGCCGCCAGCGTTTTATTGGGCGCCATGATAATGGTGGGCCTTTGCAACTGACTGATAACATTAGCCACGGTGAAGGTTTTTCCGGAACCGGTGACACCCAGCAATGTTTGTCTTGCAAGGCCGTTTTCAAAGCCATCAATAAGCGTATGGATCGCTGCAGGCTGATCACCGGTTGGCTGATAACCTGTTTGCAGGTCAAATTTTTTCGACATACTCATTCTTTACTACTACATTCCACACTGAAAATAAATTAAACTCGGTTGATAATTATATACTGTAATATTCAGCGAATTTGTAGCTGATGGTAATGCTTACTGATTTATAAGGCTTCTGCAACAGGACGTTGCAGTAGAGCTGACATGGATGTATTTACGCGTCCTTCTAAATCAACAAACGTTACCATCAATAAACAACACACGGACATCACATTGAAAATATCACTTTCAAATCGAATACAAAGAGTTAAACCTTCACCTACCCTGGCAGTCACCGCTTTGGCCAATCAGCTTCGCGCACAGGGACGGGATGTCATTGGCCTGGCCGCTGGCGAACCTGATTTTGATACACCCGACTATATTAAACAGGCCGCTATCGACGCTATCAACCAGGGTTACACTAAATACACGCCGGTTGATGGTACCGCCGGTCTCAAGCAGGCCATTATAAACAAGTTCAAACGGGAAAATGGTTTTGATTTTGCTGCTGATCAGATACTGGTTTCCGTGGGCGGCAAACAGGCCATTTATAACCTGTGCCAGACCTTGTTAAATCCTGGCGATGAAGTCATTATTCCTTCGCCTTACTGGGTGTCATATCCAGATATTGTCAAACTGGCTGATGCAATCCCGGTCATTGTCGAAGGCAATATTTCGCAGTCCTTTAAAATTACCGCTGAACAGTTACAGCAGGCCATTACCGATAAAACAAAACTGGTTATTATCAACAGCCCGTCCAATCCATCCGGTAAAGCCTACAGTAAGGCAGAGCTTAAAGCCCTGGGCGAAGTATTGCTAAAGCACCCGGATATCGTGGTGATGACCGACGATATTTATGAACACATCGTCTGGACGGATGAAGGTTTTAATAACATTTTAAATGTCTGTCCTGAATTAGCCGAGCAAACCGTGGTTATAAACGGCGTATCGAAAGCCTATTCCATGACCGGCTGGCGTATAGGTTACAGTGGCGGCCCTGCAGATATTATCAAGGGCATGAAAAAAATACAGTCACAAAGTACCTCTAACCCGACGTCGATTGCGCAATATGCTGCACAGGCGGCCCTTGAGGGTGATCAGAGTTTTCTCAAAGAAATGTGTGATGTTTTCAAACAACGTCATGACTATGTCTACGAAACACTTAAAGCAATGAATGGCGTTGAAGTTTTATCATCTGATGGTACGTTTTACAGCTTTCCCTCGTTCCAGACCGTCATCGACCGCATGGACGGTATTGAAGATGATGTACAACTGGCGCAGCTACTACTTGAAAAATCAGATGTAGCCCTGGTGCCCGGCTCAGCATTCGGCTTAGCCGGTTATTTAAGATTGTCATTTGCCACTGACATGGACAGTCTTGAAAAAGCCCTGACCAGAATCAGGCAAACAATTGAGTAATCATCTAATATCACCAGTATAAAGGCGATTAAGTATTGACCGATGCAGCTCAAATCGGTAGCATACCGCCTTCCGATTTTGACGTCATCCAGGTGGCGTCAGTTCTGAAACCATTCCTCGATAGCTCAGTTGGTAGAGCAACGGACTGTTAATCCGTTTGTCCCTGGTTCGAGCCCAGGTCGAGGAGCCATTTTTCTCCTTTTAAATCAATACGTTAGCCACAAAATAAACCAACTGGGTGGCTAGCGTAAAGCAACAGAATACAAAATAACCCCGTATTAACCCGTCTATAACTCATTTCAACGCTATTTGCAGGCATA
>CAVYHW010000118.1:0-7766 GCA_963768215.1 uncultured Gammaproteobacteria bacterium | reverse complement strand
GCAGACGTGATTCGATCCACTGGCGGCGGTGTTCAAAGCTCTTACCGGTAACGGTATCTTCACCGCACAGAAACGCGCGGCGGACACAACGGGAGACACAATGATAATAGGAGGTAGCCTCAAGTGAGACCAGAGCTTTCCTTGGTTTTGGCATGGTTGCTGTCCTTAGCAAGTCGGTTTGCATCAGAGTACAAACTTGTTAAGCTGATGTCAATTTAATTTATGGATGTCCTGTTTTTATTCTGTTTTTATTACTGTTGGTGTCTGTTTCTCTTCGTTTCTCTTCATCATGTTGAATATTCTATATAAGCTCACTTTAATCGCACTTACTGTTCTGTTTGGGCTACATATTATTGCTGCATTAGTGTGGGGTAATTGGGATCAGGACGGAGTCGGCTCATTGGGGTTTTGGGTTGTTTTTTCAGAAACTGTCGTTTATTACGCTTGGCTCTATGCCGCTTTGATCTCTACGGTTGTGATTTTCTGGCTTTTGCAAAAAGGGAGTCGGTAATGGGAATCCAAACCGGGGTCGGATCACACGACCCCGATTACACTTATAGTCTTTTCGTACTATTAGTCTTTACTACTTCAGCGGTTATAATAGCTGCCAATTATTGAGCCGTTGGAGATTATTGTGCAGTCTGGACCCAGAGAAATCGTTACCCCGTTTCGTCCTATTCCGTTAGATGTGCCTGAAGGCATGGCGCCGAATGAGTTTTTTAATAGTACAGAAAACTTAAATGATCTTGCTCATAATAACGGGCTGTTAAAAAACCCGGAAGATTTATTGCTTTATCGAAAAGCTTTAGGTCACAGTAATGAGTTTGATACCTCAATCATTTATAACACCTCTAATTCAATACTTGATCCCCTGGGCAGGCCAGTGCGGCGCACCCAGGTGCCCGAGGCAGTAAAAAAAGTCTGGAGCCGGATGAACCAGGTCATTATTGACTACATGGTTGAAACGTACCCGGACCCTGACGAGGCCCTGGTACTGGCAGGTGAAGCCAGCCTGGATGCTACCTGGCCGCTGACCTCTCCCGGTGTCCCCAGTATTCGTATGTTGCATAATCACTTCATTGTTTTTAATAAGCAGCAATTGCGTAAAGCTGAGTTCGCCGATCAAAACAACCCTAATCTCACCGATGGCGGTCAGCACAGTTTATTTCAGTCCTATATGCGTGATGTCTATAGCGACTTCTTCTCCTCACTGGATTTTAATATTCTGAAACAGACCAGTAAGGGTTCATCAAGAATAGAACTGACCGGTTATCCTCAGGGCCTGCCAAGCTGGAAAATTCAGGGTGGCGTGGATGCATTGAAGAATATTCTTTTCTGGCAGGAATACGATCAGGTATTGATGGGCTTCATCGATTTTTACCGCGCCTTTTTTACCCAGGTATCGACACGTAATGCACCTGTACCTGAAGGCTCTTATTTTCCGGATCAGATTGAAAGCATCCTGCTGTTTAATAATGATTTTATGGGTAGCGCGAAAAAGGTAAGAGAGCAGTGTATTACCGATGCAAAATATGCCAATGCGATACGCTGGCAGCCTGCCTTCAAGCAGCTAATCTATAGAAATGATGAGGGTGATCTGATTGTAACGATCAGCCAGAATTCAATCGGTAACGCGATTACTGAATTACTCGGAGTGGTTGTTAAACGGTCACCGGATGCAGAAGCTTACGAAAAAGCTGAGCCGGCACTGATTGAAAAACTGCTGGAAGTAAGAGACCGCCTGATTAAGGTAGACCTGGGTGAGGCCATAGAAACGCCTTACTGGTCTGCTTCATAAAAAGCATATTTTCCACAGATGAACGCAGATAAACACAGATATTAGAAGATTAAAACTTTTTATTTTATCTGTGTTTATCTGCGTTCATCTGTGGACACAATAGTTTTTCGTTTTTACCATCTGAAGCATTATCTGTGAATTTACTATAAGCTATGATTTATGATTAATTCAAAACATACAGCTTTTTCAGGTTACGGCTGTGAGGATGTCGATCCTCGCGGTTTTGTCAGCCTGATGGACATGTATGAAAATAATTACATGCGTCTGCGTAGGCTGGTTCCTGATTTATCAAAATTGCAGGATAGTACTGTTTCCCGTTTGCCGGGGTGTTTAAGTTTGCACATGGCTGTACTTGAGCGTACAAAATTCACTACAACCTTATACTTAACTTATTATTTTGAAGATGCTGATCAAGCTGTCGCTGAACCTGCTTTAACGATTCGTGTTTATCATGATGCGCACCAGGTTGAAGTGCTCACAGGACATCTCAGGCATGGGCGTCAACAATATGACCACATACCTGCAAAAGCAAAACAAGTTAAATGGAAGTTCAATCGATTTTTATATAAATGGCTGGGTTACTGTCTGTATCTTGGACATTCATTTCCCCAGCTAAAATCAAATTCTGATTCTATACATTCTTCATCAAGCTTAATTGCAAATATGCAGCTTTATCGCTGAAGTAATATACCGCTATTTCAATAAGAGCGTACTTGCTTTACCATTTCTTTAAATTACTGTTAAATTTATTGAATTGTAATATTGATTTATCTATTAATGGACGTACATTAGCAAATACTAATATATAATAAGGGCATGATTTTTCTACCATAAGGCCGGACTATGATTAATTTAAAACCTGATCCTCTCAATCAGCTCGCTGATATTAACAGGGCTGCTAACTGGTTGCTGTATGGCTTTATATTTGTAATTGCACAGCTAAGCCTGATTCCATCTGCGCATGCAGACAATACCCTCAGCAGCAAGCTCGAAACGGCAGAAGTCAGACAGCAATTATTAAGCCGTGAGTTTCGTTTAGATGGTGTAGTTGAAGCTATCCACAAAGCCACGGTATCTGCCCAGACGGGTGGTACGGTCAAGCAAATACTGGTTGATGTAGAAGATTATGTTGAAAAGGGCGCGATTATTGTTCAACTGAAGGACGTATCACAACAGGCGCAATTGAAAAAAGCGCTGGCCGGTGAAAAAGAAGCAATATCACATTTATCACAGGCTGAAGATGAATATCAACGTGTTAAAGACATCTACGCCAAAAAAGTGGTTTCCAAAGCACAAATGGATGAGGCCACACATACACTGTCTGCAGCAAAAGCCCGCCTGGAATCGGCCCGCGCCAGTCTTGAAGAAGCACGCGAGCAGCTCTCTTATACCCGGGTAAAAGCGCCCTACAGTGGTATTGTAACAAAGCGCCATGTTGAAGCTGGTGAGAACGTACAGCCGGGTGGCCAGTTAATGACGGGTGTCTCACTGGACAAACTCAGGGTCAACGTGGATGTGCCACAGAGTCTAGTGAACAAAGTTCGTCTGTTTGATAAAGCCTATGTTTATGTCAAATCACTGATTGGCGACAGTCTGAACCAGGTGGCGGTAGACAAAATCACGATATTTCCGGTTGCAGACCAGGCTTCAAACAGTTTCAGGGTCAGGCTGGATTTACCGGAAGGAATAGAGGGCCTGTTTCCGGGCATGTATGTTAAGGCCTCACTGGTGACAGGTGAAAAGCAGGTATTGATGGCGCCAAAACAAAGTATTGTTTTTCGCTCTGAGGTCACTGCGGTTTACGTGGTAACTGATGATGGAAAGATTAACTTCCGTCATGTTCGTCTGGGCAGCATAAGTAATGACTCACAGGTAGTGCTGTCCGGTCTGGCCGAAGGTGAAAGAGTTGCACTGGATCCAATCAGGGCGGGCATTATTTTAATGCAGCAGCGCCAGCAATCTGCAGGCCATGGTAGCGCAGGACACGGTAGCAATGATTAAACTTGGCATTTCCGGCAATACGGCCAGGCATTTTCTAAGTACACAGATCACGCCCTTGCTTGCACTGGTGGGTGTATTGCTGGGGATATTTGCGGTGATTATTACACCGCGTGAAGAAGATCCGCAAATCAATGTAACCTTTGCCAATGTGTTTATTCCATTCCCCGGTGCCACGGCTTCTGAAGTAGAAAGCCTGGTGGCGTCACCGGCCGAGCAGGTGATTTCAGAGATCAGTGGTATTGATCACGTATACTCCACTTCAACACCGGGAATGGCAGTGCTTACGGTACAGTTTCTGGTCGGTGAAAACCGCACGGATGCCATCGTCAGACTATATAACAAACTTTATTCCAATCAGGACTGGCTGCCTGAAAACCTGGGCGTGGGTCAGCCAATCATTAAACCCAAAGGCATAGATGATGTTCCTATCATTGCCGCTACGCTGTGGTCGAAAAATACCAGTACCGGTGCATTTGAATTAAGTAAAGTTGCGCATGGACTGGAAACTGAACTGAAGCGTATTAAGGGTACCCGTGATATTTACACCATTGGCAGCCCGAGACGTGTCGTCCATGTCGTGCTTGATCCACAGGCATTATCCGGTTACAACATTGATCTCAATGATCTGGGGAATGCATTGCGCGCGGCCAATATAGCGCGTAACGGTTTAACAGTAACAGCGGACAATCGCGAAATTTTATTGCAGGCAGGCACCTTTCTAACTTCAGCCGAGGAAATTGCCGAACTGGTGGTAGGTGTGTTTGACGGTAAAGCAGTGTATTTGCAGGATGTTGCCAGTATCGAACATGATGTTGATTCGCCCTCGCAATATGTATCGATTGCACTTGGCAAGGGGGCGCTGGCGCAGCACGCAGATGCAGTGATAAACAATCCGCAGCCGGCAGTGACCATAGCTATTGCCAAAAAACCGGGTACCAATGCGGTTGATATTGCCAACCAGGTAATACAGCGCCTGGATGAATTAAAAGGTACTTTTATACCCGATGATGTTGAAGTCAGTATTACCAGAAATTATGGCATCACTGCACAGGCAAAGTCGGAAAAGCTTATTCAAAAACTGATTATCGAAACCATTGCGGTGATATTGCTTGTAATGTGGGCATTAGGCTGGCGTGAAGGCCTTATTGTGGGCGCGGCAGTTGCAGTGACCCTGTTAATTACCCTGTTTGCTTCCTGGGCCTATGGTTTTACCCTCAACAGGGTTTCTTTGTTCGCGCTGATTTTCTCCATTGGTATCCTGGTCGATGACGCCATTGTGGTGGTGGAAAATATTCATCGCCATATGGCGCTGCACATGAGCCAGGGTAAAGTGAAACTGGCGGAGCTGATCCCGGTCGCAGTTGATGAAGTCGGCGGGCCAACCATACTGGCAACCTTTACCGTGATTGCCGCCTTATTGCCGATGGCATTCGTCTCCGGCCTGATGGGGCCATACATGAGCCCGATTCCGATTAATGCCAGCATGGGCATGCTGATTTCGCTGGTGGTCGCCTTTGTGTTTACTCCATGGTTAACCAATATTATGTTAGCCAAAGTAAAACACCATGATACGGAGCATGGCGATGGGTCAGAGCAGGAGAATAGTCTGTTACGGTTCTTCAGCCGGGTGATGACACCTTTTCTTGGTGGCGCAAGGGGATGGCGTAATCGCTGGTTATTACTGGCTACAGTAATACTACTGATCCTGGCGGCGGTTTCTCTTGTCGCAGTCCAGGCCGTGGTGCTGAAAATGTTGCCCTCAGACAATAAGGCAGAGTTTCAGGTGGTGCTGGATATGCCTGAAGGCGCCAGCCTTGAACAGACCAGTCAGGTGTTACAGGAAATGGGCTCAACCATCGGTAATCTCGATGAGGTTACCGATTACGAAATTTATGCAGGCAGCGCCGCACCGATCAGTTTTAATGGCCTGGTGCGTCAGTATTATTTGCGTGAAGGCGCCAATGTTGGTGATATTCAGGTCAACCTGGTGGATAAACACAATCGTGATAGAAAAAGTCACGAGATTGCAGTTTCTGTTCGTGAGGCTTTGCAGGGCATAGCAAGAAAATATGATGGTAATGTGAAAATTGTCGAAGTGCCACCGGGGCCGCCGGTGATGTCAGCTATTGTGGCTGAAGTCTACGGCCTGGACTACGCAGGACAGATTCAGCAGGCCAAACAACTGCGCGAAGTATTTGAAAACACCGATAATATTGTTGATATTGATGACAGTGTGGAATATCCAGCGGAGAAACTGACTATTGTTGTCGATCGCCAGCAGGCTGCCAGGTTAGGCGTGTCGCAGCAGCAGATTGCTGAAGCGTTAACCACTGTTTTAAAGGGGTCAGATGTCACTTATCTGCATGGTAAGAACCTTAAATATGCGGTGCCTGTTCGTATTGAATACGCTGATGCGGACAAAGCTGATATCGAGCAGGTACTGGCGCTGAAGGTGCGCTCAGTTAACGGTACACTTGTGCCCCTGACCGAACTGGTTGAAATTAAACAGGGTGAGCGCGAGAGAAACATCTATCACAAGGACCTGTTGCCGGTGGTTTATGTGACTGCCGATGTTGCCGGTGATGTCGATAGCCCGCTTTACGGCATGTTTGACATATCTGGCACACTAAGCGAGCAGGGTGAGCTTAATCAGTGGTACACAAAACAGCCGGAGAATCCCTATGAATACAGCCTGAAATGGGATGGCGAGTGGCAGGTAACTTATGAAACCTTCCGTGACATGGGTGCGGCCTATGCGGTCGGATTGCTGATGATCTACCTGCTGGTGGTGGCGCAGTTTCATTCTTACAAGGTGCCGCTGGTGATCATGGCGCCGATACCGCTGACCATCATTGGTATTATGCCGGGCCATGCCCTGCTTAATGCGCAGTTTACCGCGACTTCAATGATTGGCATGATTGCACTCGCCGGGATTATCGTACGTAATTCTATCTTGCTGGTGGATTTTATTAACCAGCAGGTTCGCGAAGGCATGGATTTCCAGCAGGCGGTAATTAACTCAGCCGCGGTTCGCGCCAAACCGATTGTATTGACCGGCATAGCCGCAATGATCGGTGGTTTCTTTATTATTGACGATCCGATTTTTGGTGGCCTGGCGATATCCCTGATTTTTGGTTTGCTGGTATCTACCATTCTGACATTGCTGGTCATCCCCGTAGTTTACTACGCGGTAATGCATAAAAAACTGCATTTATTGCAGCAGTAAAAGCATTATAAAAGCGTTTCACCACAGAGGCACAGAGTACACAGAGAAGAACATTTTTGTGTTTTAAAAACATAATAAACTACGGCTAATGAGAACGATACTGGTAAGGAGCACGTAGATTGTTAATAAATGCCTTGTTCCAGCGCGAAGTAGAAACAAGGCATTAAATAACAATAAAAAGATTTTCTCTGTGTACTCTGTGCCTCTGTGGTGAATATCATTTGTTTTTAGTTATTTCTTCACTTTAATTATATAAAAAACAGACAAATAGACTGCCCGCCAATGCATGGGATGTGTTAATATCTGACGATTAACAAGACGCATTTTAATGCGCTATTTTTTTGCCAGAATAATGGGCGCATAGCCTGCTCGGAAGACCCGTATACGGAATATGAAACACATCTCTAAATGACTGAATTTGCAAAAGAAATATCCCCGGTAAATCTCGAAGACGAAATGCGTCAATCCTATCTGGATTACGCCATGAGTGTCATTGTCGGGCGCGCCCTGCCCGATGTACGAGACGGCCTTAAACCCGTGCATCGTCGCGTGCTTTACGCGATGAGTGTACTGGGCAATGACTACAACAAACCCTATAAAAAATCAGCACGTGTCGTCGGTGATGTTATCGGTAAATACCACCCGCATGGTGATACCGCTGTTTATGACACCATTGTGCGCATGGCGCAGCCGTTCTCGTTACGTTATATGCTGGTTGATGGCCAGGGTAACTTTGGTTCG
>CAVYHW010000117.1:0-8614 GCA_963768215.1 uncultured Gammaproteobacteria bacterium | reverse complement strand
TACAGGAAATGTTAACAGTCAAGTCTGACGATGTGGCTGGCCGTAACAAGATGTACAAAAACATTGTTGATGGTAATCATCATATGGAGCCGGGAATGCCGGAGTCCTTCAATGTATTGCTTAAAGAGATTCGCGCTTTAGGCATCAACATTGAACTGGAACTGGAAGACAAGTCCTAACAGGGCAAACTTCAGGCATAACCTTACGCATCGCGTAATCATATACAAATACATAACTATGTACAGCAGACAGGATTTAGGGCAATGAAAGACTTACTTAAGCTCATTAAACAACCAGGCCAAAATGAAGATTTTGATGCGATTAAAATCAGCCTTGCATCTCCAGCGCAAGTTCAGTCATGGTCATTTGGTGAAGTTAAAAAACCAGAAACCATTAACTATCGTACATTCAAACCGGAACGTGACGGCCTGTTCTGTGCCAAAATATTTGGCCCGGTAAAAGATTACGAATGTTTATGTGGAAAATATAAACGACTAAAACACCGTGGTGTGGTTTGTGAAAAATGTGGTGTTGAAGTTACCCAGTCCAAGGTGCGTCGTGAGCGTATGGGCCATATCGACCTGGCCAGCCCGGTTGCACATATCTGGTATCTGAAATCACTGCCCTCACGTATCGGTCTGTTGCTGGACATGACCTTGCGTGAAATCGAGCGTATTCTTTACTTCGAAGCATTTGTTGTTATCGAACCGGGTTTGACCACGCTTGAAAAAGGCCAGTTGTTGACCGATGAGACCTATCTTGAAGCCATTGAAGAGCATGGCGACGAGTTTGACGCACGCATGGGCGCAGAAGCTGTTTATGAAATGCTGAAAAGCCTGGTGCTTGAAGAAGAAAAAATCAAGATTCGCGAAGACATGGGTGCAACCAAGTCTGAAACCAAGCTTAAACGCCTGGCAAAACGCCTTAAACTGGTTGAATCATTTATCGCTTCAGGTAATCGTCCGGAATGGATGATTATGACTATTTTGCCGGTATTGCCACCTGATTTACGCCCGCTGGTTCCACTGGATGGCGGCCGTTTTGCAACCTCTGATCTGAATGATCTGTACCGTCGTGTGATTAACCGTAATAACCGTCTGAAGCGTTTATTAGAGTTATATGCGCCTGATATTATCGTGCGTAATGAAAAGCGCATGTTGCAGGAATCTGTTGATGCGCTGATGGATAATGGGCGTCGTGGTCGTGCTATTACCGGTACCAATAAACGTCCGCTGAAATCTTTGGCTGACATGATTAAAGGTAAGCAGGGGCGTTTCCGTCAGAACCTGTTAGGTAAACGTGTTGATTACTCCGGCCGTTCAGTGATCGTGGTCGGTCCAACGCTTAAACTGCATCAGTGCGGCCTGCCGAAGAAGATGTCACTTGAGCTGTTCAAGCCATTTATTTTTAATAAACTGTTGCGTCGCGGCCTGGCGACAACCATTAAAGCGGCGAAGAAAATGGTTGAGAAAGAGGGCACGGAAGTCTGGGATATTCTTGAAGAAGTTATCCGTGAACATCCGGTCATGCTTAACCGTGCACCAACTCTACACAGGTTGGGTATCCAGGCATTTGAGCCGGTGCTTATTGAAGGTAAAGCTATACAGTTGCACCCATTGGTCTGTACCGCATTTAACGCCGACTTTGACGGCGACCAGATGGCGGTGCATATCCCATTATCTATCGAAGCACAGTTAGAAGCGCGTACTTTAATGCTGGCGACAAACAACATTCTGTCACCTGCATCCGGTGATCCGATTATTGTACCTTCGCAGGACATTGTACTGGGTCTGTACTTTATGACCCGTGAATCAATCAATGTAAAAGGCGAAGGCATGGTCTTTGCTGATGTTGATGAAGTGCATCGTGCATATGATAGTGACGCAGCACATTTGCAGGCAAAAATTAAAGCACGTATTAAAGAAGTAATCTTTAATGAAGAGGGTGAACTGGTAGAGAAAACAAGCATTGTTGATACTACGGTTGGTCGCGCCATTCTGTCTGAAATATTGCCTGCAGGTCTTCCCTATGAATTAGTCAACCAGGACCTGGGTAAAAAAGCGATTTCAAACCTGATTAACTCCTGCTACCGCCAGGTGGGCCTGAAGGAGACGGTTATATTTGCTGACCAGTTAATGTATACCGGATTCAGGTACTCGACCCGTTCAGGTATTTCTATCTGCATCAATGACATGGTCATTCCTGAAGAAAAAGAAAATCTGCTAGCTGCGGCTGATGCTGAAGTAAAAGAAATTCAGGAACAATATGCATCCGGCCTGGTAACGAATGGTGAGCGTTATAACAAAGTAGTGGATATCTGGTCGCACGCAAATGAAGCTGTGGCAAAGGCTATGATGGAAAAACTCAGCACTGTTGATGTTGAAGATGCTGATGGCAACATCGTTAAACAGCCTTCTTTTAACAATATTTTTGTCATGGCTGATTCCGGTGCTCGTGGTTCTGCGGCGCAGATTCGCCAGTTGGCCGGTATGCGCGGACTGATGGCAAAACCTGACGGTTCGATTATTGAGACACCGATTACAGCGAATTTCCGTGAAGGTCTGAATGTACTGCAGTACTTTATTTCTACTCATGGCGCTCGTAAAGGTCTGGCTGATACGGCGTTGAAAACAGCTAACTCAGGTTACCTGACACGTCGTCTGGTGGATGTTGCGCAGGACATGGTTATCCTGAAACAGGATTGTAATACCGAAAAAGGCATGCTGGTACAGTCAATCATCGAAGGTGGCGACGTTGTTATGCCTTTGAGCGAACTGGTGCTGGGTCGTGTGGTTGCACGTGATGTGGTTAATACCGATGATGAAGTATTGATTCCACGCAATACGTTACTTGATGAGCAGTGGGTAGAGCAGCTTGATGAACTGGGCGTTGATGAAATTTTTGTGCGTTCCGTTATTACCTGTGAAAACAAACAGGGTGTTTGCTCTATGTGTTATGGACGTGATCTTGCACGCGGACACCTGGTCAATCATGGTGAAGCCGTTGGTGTGATTGCAGCGCAGTCTATTGGTGAGCCGGGAACGCAGCTGACCATGCGTACCTTCCATATTGGTGGCGCCGCGAGTCGTTCTGTGGCCGCTAACAGTATCAGTGTGAAAACTGCCGGTACTATTCGTTTGCATAATATTAAAGTGGTGCGTCAAAGCAGTGGCAACCTGGTTGCGGTTTCACGTTCTGGTGAACTGGGTATCACAGATGAACAGGGCCGTGAACGTGAGTTATATAAAATTCCATACGGCGCGGTAATTTCTGCTGAAGAAGAGGGCCAGGTGGTTGCAGGACAGGTGGTTGCTACCTGGGATCCGCATACGCATCCAATTATTACCGAGGTAGAAGGTAAGGTTAAATTTACCGATTTTGCTGATGGCATCAGTGTGGAGAAAGAAACTGATGAGATAACCGGTCTGTCATCCATTGTGGTGATTGATTCGAAGAAACGTCCATCTGCGGGTAAAGATATGCGCCCATTAATTACCCTGGTGGATGCCAAAGGTAATGAACTGAATATCGCCGGTACAGACCAGCCTGCACGTTACTTCCTGCCCTCCGGTGCGATCATTAATATCGAAGATGGCAATGATGTGGCGGTTGGTGACGTTATTGCGCGTATCCCGCAGGAATCAAGCAAAACTCGCGATATTACCGGTGGTCTGCCGCGTGTTGCTGACCTGTTTGAAGCACGTAAACCTAAAGAGCCGGCCATTATGGCAGAGGCCACAGGTGTGATTAGCTTTGGTAAAGAAACCAAAGGTAAACAACGTCTGGTCATTACCAAGGACAGTACAGAGGCGGTTGAATTACTGATCCCGAAATGGCGTCATATCAACGTATTTGAGGGTGAGTACGTGCAACAGGGTGAGGTCATTGCTGATGGTGAACGTAGTGCGCATGACATCCTGCGCCTGCTGGGCGCCGAAGAGCTGGCTGAATACCTGGTCAACGAAATTCAGGACGTTTATCGTTTGCAGGGTGTGAAGATTAATGACAAGCACATCGAAGTCATTATTCGCCAGATGTTACGTAAATGTGAGATTATTGAAGGCGGTGATTCCGGCTATCTGAAAGGCGAAATTGTTGAACGCGCCCGCGTCATCAAAGAATGTGAAATACTGGTGGCGGATGGCAAGGAGCCTGCTATTTTCGAACCAATGCTGTTAGGTATTACCAAAGGTTCGCTGGTAACTGAGTCCTTCATTTCTGCAGCTTCATTCCAGGAGACGACACGTGTGTTAACTGAAGCCTCGGTCCGTGGCAGCAGTGATCCATTACTTGGTCTGAAAGAAAATGTTATCGTTGGCCGTTTGATACCAGCAGGTACCGGCCTTGCGTATCACGAAGACAGACAGAAACAACGTATGGCGGACATTGAAGCAGCCTTTATCACGGAAGAAGAAGCCAGTGCCGCATTGAGTGTCGAGGTGACTGAGGAGCTGGATGATACGGAAATGCCGACAGAAATCATTGAGCCTGCGGAAACAGAAGAAACAGAACAGCCTAAACAGGACGCTTAAGTCTCATCGCGGAATAAATTTCGCTCCTGCCACTGGTTAACTAGCCTGTAGGAGCGGAATTTATTCCGCGAATCTCTCGGACAGCTAAGCGTGTGTTTTAGCTAATATATGGTGCTTTGGCAGCCAAAGGTTCTTGACAGTTACCGGCGGTGGGCATAGAATTGCGCCTCTTTTTGCAGGCTCCTGAGTGTTATCAGGGGCCTGTTATTTATTTTAAGCCTGTAGTAAATACCAACGGGCGCCGCTGAGTCTTTGATGCGAATATCAAATTTTGCGGTTATTTGGAGTTATAGATGACAACAATCAACCAGTTAGTGCGTAAACCGCGCCGAAGCAAAGTGGTAAAAAGCAATGTGCCTGCACTGGAAGCCTGTCCGCAAAGACGAGGCGTGTGTACGCGTGTTTATACAACAACACCGAAAAAGCCGAACTCTGCGATGCGTAAGGTTGCACGTGTACGTTTAACTAATGCTTTTGAAGTGACCAGTTATATTGGCGGTGAAGGTCACAACCTGCAGGAGCACAGTGTTGTTCTTATCCGCGGTGGCCGTGTTAAAGATTTACCTGGTGTTCGTTACCATGTGGTTCGCGGCAGTCTCGATACACAAGGTGTTGATGCGCGTCGTCAGGGCCGTTCTAAATACGGTACTAAACGGCCCAAAGGTTAATTTCAGGGTTATTGATTTTAAAAACAGGGTTTTATAAAAATCGACTATTAGCGATTTATTAGAGAAAGTTATGCCAAGAAGAAGAGAAGTCCCCAAAAGAGAAGTATTGCCTGATCCTAAATTCGGCAGTACCCAGATTACTAAATTCGTTAACATGATTATGGTAAGCGGTAAAAAATCCGTTGCTGAAACCATTATGTATAATGCACTGGGTCGCATTGGTGAAAAAGTTCCCGGCGAGCCTATGGATGTTCTTGATAAGGCATTAGAAAACGTAAGTCCGATGGTCGAGGTTAAATCCCGTCGTGTCGGTGGCGCCACTTACCAGGTGCCTGTTGAAGTGCGCGCTAGTCGCCGTTCAACATTAGCTATGCGCTGGTTGATTGATGCGTCACGCAAGCGTGGTGAAAAATCAATGCAGTTAAAACTTGCCGGTGAACTGATGGATGCGTCAGAAAATCGCGGTAATGCAGTTAAGAAACGTGAAGATACACACCGTATGGCTGAAGCTAACAAGGCTTTTGCGCATTTCCGCTGGTAGTTTTCACAATATAAGCAGGCCCTGCTGTTGGTAGTGCTGCTGTTGGTGGTACATGGGCAGGCAGACTGGTTTTAAGTAGGAGCAGGAGTCATGGCTCGCACCACGCCAATCAAACTGTATCGTAATGTTGGCATCATGGCGCATATTGATGCGGGCAAGACGACGACAACTGAGCGTATCCTGTATTACTCAGGAATATCTCACAAAATAGGTGAGGTGCATGATGGCGCTGCGACCATGGACTGGATGGAGCAGGAGCAGGAGCGTGGTATCACGATTACTTCTGCGGCAACCACCTGTTTCTGGCAGGGCATGGACAAGCAGTATGAAAAACACCGTATCAACATAATTGATACGCCCGGGCACGTTGATTTTACTATTGAGGTCGAACGTTCCTTACGTGTACTGGACGGTGCTTGCGCCGTTTTTTGCGCTGTAGGCGGGGTTGAGCCGCAATCTGAAACAGTGTGGCGGCAGGCTAATAAATATCATGTGCCACGCATGGCGTTTGTCAACAAGATGGACCGTTCGGGTGCGGATTTTCTGCGTGTTGTAGCGCAGATTAAGCAGCGTTTAGGCGCCACTCCAGTAGCAATGCAGCTACCTATTGGTGCGGAAGAGCACTTTGAAGGTGTTATCGATCTCGCCAGGATGAAGGCGATTCGCTGGAAAGAAGAGAATATGGGCATGGAATTCATTGAAGATGATGTTCCGGCCGAACTGCTCGAGTTGAGCAAGCAGTACCGCGAAACCCTGGTTGAAGCGGCAGCGGAAGCCAATGAAGCGCTGATGGATAAATATCTTGAGAGCGGTGAGTTAGAGGCCGAAGATATCAGGCAGGGTATCCGTCTTAGAACGCTGGCCAATGAAATTGTGCCGACGTTTTGCGGCAGTGCATTTAAGAACAAAGGTGTGCAGGCAATACTCGATGCGTTCATCGACTATATGCCATCACCGGTTGATGTGCCGGCTATTAAAGGGCACCTTGATGACAAGGATGAAACAGAGGCAGAGCGTCCCTCTGATGATAAAGTGCCATTTGCCGCACTGGGTTTTAAAATTGCCACTGATCCATTTGTGGGCAGTTTGACCTTTTTTCGTGTTTATTCAGGCGTGTTAAAAACGGGTGATACGGTTTTTAACCCGATAAAAGGAAAAAAAGAACGTGTTGGCCGTATTGTGCAAATGCATGCCAATCATCGTGAAGAGATTAAAGAGGTTTATGCCGGCGATATCGCTGCGGCGATTGGCTTAAAGGATGTCACTACCGGTGACACTTTATGTGATCCCAATGCAGTTATTATCCTGGAGAAGATGGACTTTCCGGAGCCGGTTATTTCGGTCGCAGTTGAGCCGAAAACGAAAGCAGACCAGGAAAAAATGAGCGTGGCGCTAGGCAAGCTTGCGCATGAGGACCCGTCATTTCGGGTGCATACCGATGAAGAGTCCGGTCAGACCATTATTTCCGGTATGGGTGAGCTTCACCTGGAGATCATTATTGATCGTTTGAAGCGTGAGTTTAGTGTTAATGCCAATGTGGGTAACCCGCAGGTTGCTTACCGTGAAGCGATAACGAAAACGGTGGAGCATGAGGCGAAGTTTGCAAGGCAGTCAGGTGGTCGTGGTCAGTATGGCCATGTTTACCTGAAAATCGAACCCAGGAAAGCGGGTTCGGGTTATGAGTTTGTAAATGCCATCACCGGCGGGGCGATACCTAAAGAGTACATTCCGGCGGTTGATAAAGGCGTGCAGGAGCAGATGCGCAGCGGCGTGCTGGCGGGCTACCCGGTTGAAGATGTCAGGGTCACTTTGTACGATGGCTCGTTCCATGATGTGGATTCGAGTGAAATGGCTTTCAAGATTGCCGGTTCAATGTGTTTCAGGCAGGCTGCGCTGGAGGCGGGTCCCACGATTCTTGAACCGATGATGAAGGTCGAGGTGGTGACCCCGGAAGAATATATGGGCGATGTTATGGGTGATTTGAACCGGCGTCGCGGCATTGTTGAGGGCATGGAGGACACCGTTGCGGGTAAAAGTATCCGCGCAGATGTGCCGCTGTCAGAGATGTTTGGTTATGCCACATCATTGCGCTCTGCAACACAGGGCCGGGCGACTTACTCAATGGAATTTGAGCGATATGCGGAAGCGCCGAAAGTGATAGCTAACGCAGTGGTTTCCAGCAAGACTGGAATGTAGTAGATAATGGCTGTCGCGGAACGCTAATATTATATTTTGGTCCGCTCCTACATAAGTATTATCTACCCGTAGGAGCGGAAACTTGTTCCGCGATGGTAGATTTGCAGAGGATTGTCGTATGGCTGCGCATCTGCAGATACAGATAAGATAAACGTATTTAATTAAACATTAATAAGATAGATAAGAGGTAATAGCAGTGTCTAAGGAAAAGTTTGAAAGAACCAAGCCGCACGTAAACGTAGGCACGATTGGTCACGTAGACCACGGTAAAACCACCTTAACAGCAGCGATGACGAAAGTGATGGCGGAAATGCAGGGCGGTGAAGTCAAAGCCTTTGATCAGATTGATAATGCGCCGGAAGAACGTGCACGTGGTATCACCATTGCGACCTCACACGTGGAATACGAAAGTCCCACGCGTCACTATGCCCACGTTGACTGTCCTGGACATGCTGACTATGTAAAGAACATGATTACCGGTGCGGCGCAGATGGACGGTGCGATCCTGGTCGTGTCTGCCGCTGACGGCCCAATGCCACAAACCCGTGAGCACATACTGCTGTCTCGTCAGGTTGGTGTGCCTTACGTCCTTGTTTACATGAACAAGGCCGACATGGTTGATGACGAAGAACTGTTAGAGCTGGTTGAAATGGAAATCCGTGAGCTGTTAGATGCCT
>CAVYHW010000116.1:0-26939 GCA_963768215.1 uncultured Gammaproteobacteria bacterium | reverse complement strand
TACGGGTTCGCCCTTAATAAGCAGGGCTCATGAAAAATCGTTCCTGACGATTTTTTCCAGGTTCGGCCACCATTTTCCTACATATTAACTCCCGTACCGTGCCTCGTTAGTTGTAGATAACTGTGCCGAATTGAACCAGTCTGGTTAAATTACTCCGCACATCCATTTGGCTACGAATTACTTCCTGTAATTCGCCTTTCAGGCTGGTCTTCGACCATTCAATTTTGCTCCCGGCAAAATTAGTCACCCTGCGGGTTCGCCCTTAATAAGCAGGGCTCATGAAAAATTGTTCCTGACGATTTTTTCCAGGTTCGGCCACCATTTTTCTATAGGGTATTCCTGGCGTCCATGCTTAAGGTATAAAACGGTTTATCCCCTTCATGGTCGGTGCTACCGTATGAGTCATAATATTTACATCTACCGCCAGGTTATTTACCGTGTTGGCCAAATTGCTGACACTGTTATTCATTGCACCGATTTCTTTGTTCATTCGATCCACGCTGGTCACCATGTCACCTGTATTTGTAACCATGGACTCAGTACTTAAAACCATAGCCTCTGTATTTCTCGATAGAGCACTAGTATCTGCAGTAATCGTTTCCATGTAGCTGGTCATATGTCTCATATCCTGGGACATGCTGCTCATTGCGATTTCCATTACGCGCACCACGTAAAACAGGTAGACGAGCGCCACCACTGTAAGCACCATTAGCGGAACAGACATTAACTTGAATCGCTTGATTTCAAAATTGTGCGTACTGTCAATACCTTTCAGTCGTTGCTCCAGGATCTTCTCGCGTTCTTCCAGCTCCTTGTGCATGTTTTTGAAAGATCGTTGCAGGTGGATATTGAGATCCCGCGCCATTATGTCGCGCGCTCGGTCCGAGTCACGATTGTCGTGATGAATTTTGTCAAAAACCCCTTGCAGATTCTGTAACAGACCTGGCATCACCTTGTCTTCAGTGCGGCGTCCATGAGTACTGCTCATACGCTTATTTTCTACTGCGCGCTGCTTTTCTTTTGCTTTATCAGCCACGGATTTCTTAGATGCCTTCTTTTTTGACGCGGTTGCTTTTTTAACTGCAGGTTTATCAGCCACGGGTTTATCGGCGACGGGTTTATCAGCGACGGGTTTATCGGCGACGGGTTTATCAGCCACGGGTTTATCGGCCACGGGTTTATCAGCCACAGGTTTATCCGGCACTTTCTTATTTGCTACAGCTTTTTTAGGTGGGGGTGTGGAATCCTTCCTGCTATCATCTGGTTTATCAGTCATGGCTATTATCTCTTGATATTTATCATCTACAAGCATCAGAATTATACAACATTACATTTTTCTAATGTATAAAGTTATATTCCAGGGAAAATCGCTTCGGGCATTTATCGTGATACGACTACTATTTTTTCTTTTCTCATTTGCATTACTGTAATATCTTAAGCTTATGCAAATGAATACTAGTACAACTATTCAGTCGGGTCGTCCTTCCGGCAAAATTTTGATTGGCCCTGAGGCGCAGCAGGACGTACTTCAGGCGTATCTTGCCTCCATGCGTCAGCGGTTTAAAATCGAGATTAATCGCCTTACCGGTGGCGATATGCTGGAGATGCTCAGGTGTGGGTTATCGAAGCAGGCATATTCTGAGGAAAATGCGGAAAATCTTTGCTTTCTTATGACGTATATCTATGCCTGGAACTGGCTGCAACAGAATGTGCATAGCGACTATCAGCATGAAGTGTTAGAGACTTTTAGCAAAGGGCCGCAGGGTTTTTTGATGAATATGTTGCTGCAAAGCAACAGTACTGCCGAATTTATTCAGTTATACATTAAACACTGGAAAAACTATCAGGGACAGGCGCAGTTGCAGCATCAGCAATTAATGCAATTGCTGAAGCAAAAGGGGAGCGTGCAGGCGCTGGCTGATTATATTGAGTCCGTGTGGCAATCATTACATCTTTTCAGTAAAACGTTTGCTGTGGGTTATAAGGACCTGGCGAAACAGGAAAAAGACCGTTATGCGGATATGCTGGGACCGGAGGATAAAGAGCGCCTGGCGCTGGTTGATCAATTGCCTGATACAGAAGCTTTAACTCCATTTAGTAAGCTTGGTATTATTCCCGCTATGGGCTGTCCGCAAACCTGTCGGCACTGCATGTTTATTTTTCGCCCGTTAATGAAAAACACCGATGATCCAACGCAGCTTGTATAAAATGGTTGATGAATTGACCACCTCGGTATTGTTTACCGGTGGAGATTTAAGCCAGCAGCTACATCATTTTTATAAGGCCATTGAAAGCATGCCGCATGTCACTACCTTTGCAATTTTATTAAATGGTGATTTTGCCGATAGTCGGGAAATTACCCGGCAAGTGCTGGGCAACATGGCATCCGCTATTCGACGTCGCTCGGTGACATGGCCTAAAGCCAAAGTGATGTTGCAGATTAGCTTTGATGAGTTTCATCAGGAAGTAGTGGTAGACCGTAAAGGCGAGTTAACTGAGCGTATACCTGTAACCAAGATTGCCAACATTGTTGAAGCGGTGCCTAAGTTCAAGGATGAGATTCAGTTGTGTTTGTTGCATAAGCAGGGACATTTGAATTTTTCAATGCAGCTGTTTCAGCAAGGCGTGTTTGCCCGTCTGGCCCGTGAACTCGGTCGTCGCGGCCATCAGCTTCAGATATTGTCCTCAGCTCCATCATCGCGCTTAAAACGTAATCCTGTAAATCCTGATCAACCGGCACAGTTAATAAAGGATGCCAGCTTTGTATTAACTAAATACCCGGATGCACCACTGTTGTTTACCAGTAGTACTATTGATGCATATGGTCGCGCCAGTATGATGGAGTTACATGAGGCGGTAAATGAAAGAGATTTATTAAGGCAAATGCTTCAGGGTAAGGGTGCTGGCGGTGAAACCTTTGATAAAGATTTAATGCTGTGGTTTAACGGCTGGGCCACCCTGTTTTCGGCTGTGCATATGTGTCTGGGGAATGTATTTGAAGAGGGTATGGAAACCATTCGAAAACGCCAGCTTAAAGATCCATTAACCAGGGCTTTAAATAGCTTTGATTTACGTCTGCTGGATTATTATCGCGAACTAGGTAATGATCTTGACCGCATAATCGAAAAGTCGACCAGTCCACATCACCTGTTTCATACCATAACTGAAGATGCTTGCATGCGTTTGCATATGACACGGCGTTTGATTGAAGCGGGTGAGTTGTCTAAATGAATAAAACTTCAAAAATAATTCACCACAGAGGCACAGAGCACACAGAGGAAAGCTTTTTTATGCTAACTGCGCCGCAGGCGCGCTAGCCAATATAAGTTTTTCCTCTGTGCACTCTGTGCCTCTGTGGTGAAATGCTTTTTATCTTATTGTTTACATAAAAAATTTATTTCCCAGTCCCAGGCAGTTTTGACTATATCGTTGAGATCGGCAAATTTTGGCTGCCAGTTTAATTCCTCTTTGGCTAATGTTGCATCAGCAACAAGCACAGCAGGGTCACCGGCGCGGCGCGGCTCAATCGTTACTTTAAAGTCATTGCCGGACACTTCCCTGGCAACATCAATCACCTGTTTTACAGAAAAACCTTTGCCGTTGCCCAGGTTGTATCGGGCGCTTTGATCTTTTTCTATCATGCGCTGTAATGCCAGTAAGTGTGCTTCGCACAGATCATTGATATGAATATAATCACGCACACAGGTGCCATCGTCTGTAGGGTAATCATCGCCAAATACTTTTATGTCTTCACGCCTGCCGGAAGCTGCCTGCAGGATAAGTGGGATTAAATGTGTTTCAGGTACATGCCTTTCACCTAATTCACCATCAGGGTCAGCCCCAGCGGCATTGAAATAACGTAAGCAGGTGGCGCGTAAATCGTATGCTATATCGTAATCATCAAGCATCTGTTCGATCATTAATTTTGAATGGCCGTAGGGATTGATTGGCTGTTTGCTATGTTTTTCATCTATAGGCGTGTAATCAGGTTCGCCGAATATGGCGGCTGTTGATGAAAAAATAAAGTTTTTAACATCATGGCGCAACATGGCATCTAGCAGAGTGTGTGTATTCACCACATTGTTGTGATAATACATTGAAGGCTTGAGTACCGATTCTCCTACCTGGATAAAACCTGCAAAGTGCATTACTGCTTCAATATCACCAGATTTAAAAACTGAGTCCAGTACGGTGTTATCGCCCAGATCACCTTCAATAAATTCACCGTATTTCACTGCGTCACGATAACCGTAACTCAGGTTATCCAGTGTAATAACATCGTTACCGGCTTTTGCCAGCTGTTTTACCATGTGTGAGCCAATGTAACCGGCTCCGCCTACAATTAATATTCTCATCTATAGGTAATCTCACGTACGGGCATTCTCATAATCTTATTTTTCGTGTAATTCTTACGAGCAACGCAATACAGATCATTTTACTTCGATTACGGCGTTGCTGCACGCTATTTTGTGGTTACTAAACCTTACATTTTCCATGGCGCTAGATAGTGAAGCAAGCAGGTATATGAGGCATTATGCAAAATTCCTTTAATAAAGTAAGGTTGCATGCTATAAGTAAATTAATCATGGAAAAGAATTATAAAAAATATTGAAATAAAAATAAAAAGAATCAATGGATTGCAATAAAAGGGTGGAAAGATGCTTCCAAAAATACTTTATGAGCTGTTACCTTATATTTATTTAAGCGTAGGTGTTGGCAGCGGGGTAGTAATTAATTCAACCATTGTTATTGTTGCATCAATATTATTAATAACCACAGGCATACTCGTGTTAAGTATGCGTATTAGATATCGGCGAGAAATTCGGCGCCATCGTTATTATTGAATTCCATGTGTTTTTAGTTTCGTTGAACTGACATGCTGCAAGGTTGTTCTTCAAGATGGCTATTCAAGGTATTGAGACCAGTCACGGCTGTTGTCACCATAGACAAAGAAAAATGGATTTAACAAACTGTCTTTAGTGTTGTATTCAAGTGGCGACATATCTGTTTTAGTAATATAACCACCTGCCTCTACCACAATGCAGTGCGCGGCAGCCGTGTCCCATTCTGAGGTTAGTCCTAAGCGTGGATACAGGTCAGCACGGCCCTCGGCAACCAGGCAGAACTTTAGTGAGCTGCCCATGCTGATGGTTTCTACATTGCCCAGTTTTTCCAAATACTGCTGCATCATTTCGGAACCGTGTGAGCGACTGCCGGCTACAGTGAGTTGAGACGGTACTGAGTCATCAAGTTTTTTAACTGATATTCTTTTTGCTTCACCTTTCTGTTCAATCTTGTAAGAGCCGCCGTTTTGCCAGGCGAAATAATCAACATCAAGAACGGGAACGTTGATAACACCGATAATACTTTTATGTTGGTGAATCAGTGCAATGTTAACGGTGAATTCACCATTGCGTTTAATAAACTCGCGGGTACCATCAAGCGGATCGACCAGCCAGTATGTTTCCCAGCTGGCGCGTTCTTCAAAAGGAAGTTTGGCAGACTCTTCCGACAGTATTGGAATATCCGGGGTGAGTTCCGTCAGGCGCTGAATAATAAGGTTGTGGGATGCCAGGTCAGCCTCGGTAAGTGGCGATTTGTCTTCTTTTTCTTCAATATTAAAACCGGCATCGTAAATGCGTAAAATGGCTTTTCCGGCATCACGCGCGATGTCTACACATTCAAGGCAAAGACGCTCTAAATTGTTTGTTTCCAGATCCAGTGAGTGACTCATAATATTCTTATTGTTCAGATTATTGTTAATGAGGAGATTGTATAATATACAGATGACTATAGGCGCAGATGGCAAAAAAATCCTGAATAAAGTTCCGCTATGGGATGATATTGAAACCGTATTGCTGGACATGGACGGCACCCTGCTGGATTTGCATTTTGACAACTATTTCTGGTTGCATCATGTGCCCCTGTGTTATGCGGAGAAACATGATTTATCGCACGATGAGGCGCATCAGCATTTAATGCAGCGATACACAGAAGTGCGTGGCAGCCTGGACTGGTACTGTATTGATTTCTGGACACGTGAACTGTCACTGGATATAGAACAGTTAAAACAGGACATTGCGGTAAAGATTGCTATCAGGCCGGATGTCGTAGAGTTTCTTTGCTGGTTAAATAAAAACAATAAGCGAGTCGTGCTGGTGACCAATGCGCATCCGGCAAGCCTGAATTTAAAAATGGACAAAACAAACCTGCATGTGCATTTTGACAAAATCATCAACGCGCATGATCTTGGGCTGGCAAAAGAGAATGAAGGTTTCTGGGAAAAGCTTCACGATGTCGAACCATACAAAAAGGAACATACCATGTTAATTGATGACAATCTGGAAGTACTTG
This sequence comes from uncultured Gammaproteobacteria bacterium, assembly GCA_963768215.1. Classification (GTDB taxonomy): domain Bacteria; phylum Pseudomonadota; class Gammaproteobacteria; order SZUA-229; family SZUA-229. Next base: position 20,585 of record CAVYHW010000116.1, on the reverse strand, counting down.
AGTGTGCTTCTCGCTATGGTATCAAGTACTGTTATGGTATTGAGCAGCCAGACAGTCGGGGTGATGCCGTGAAGACTGAAGACTTTGCTGTGTTGAATAGTTTTAAAGAAATATTGCCTTGAATAAAAGGCCCCACAGTTTGCTGTGTAACAAGTAGGTGCGAATTTATTCGCACAACAGTGCCAATATTTGCTCGCATCGTGCGAATAAATTCGCACCTACCTATAAATGCCCCGTCAGCTTGCTGCGGGTGTTCTTATCTTTTGTCCCACTTTTTAAATCGTTTCTTACAGTATTTCAATAACTCGAAATAATCTTGAAAGTATAAATCGAAGCCTTCCTCTGCTGAGGTATCGAACTCGCAGTAATCATTAGTATGTTCGCGGCAAATATCCGGGCGGTCCTGGTAAATTCCACAGTCACCATTTGCCTGCAAATGCTGGCAATGTCCGTCGACTAATAGAGTCCAGCCATCATCATCTTTGTAAATTTTTACGTTGTCGTGTGATACCTGCCATAGCAGCTGGCGAAAATCTTCTTTGGAACGTGGCGTATCAATATGCTGGGTAACATAGGTACAGCAGACCGAACCTGTGCAAAAGGTGCATTTGTTTTCACTGGTTACTTTTATGCCATTAATTTTTTTTACCATAGAAGTTGCCTGCCCATAGAAGTGGCCTACAATGGTCCGATTTCATTGAGCTGACCGGATTGTGCAAATACATAGTCGCCATTACTTTGCTTTTTGGCAAACATCGACAGGCTTTGTTTGATATTGCTGCTTGCTGATGCTGTTGGTGAAAGCTTTAAATTAAGTACATAATCTGCTTCTGGTTTAAGTTCAGCAGTACCAGTGATTTTAATATCACCCCCCTGATTGTTGATATCTGCGCTTAGTAATTGCTGTTCGGATTCAGCCAGTGTTATTAATACGTTCCCTAAAGATGCGGTATCGCTAATGGTGATGGCGGCGTCTTTCCAGTTTATCTGGCCTGTGGCCATAGGCAGTTCGCCCTGTTTCCATTGTGCGTGTTCGATGTTAACTAAGAATAAACCTGATAGTTGCGCCAGTGGGATATTAGCGAGCTCTGCAATATCTTTTGCAGGTATGTTAGCAGTCAGCTTGTTAACAAAATATCGACCTGAAAATGATAAACCATGTTCTGCGTTGATGCTGTTGCCTGAATACTGTGTGTTGATGTCAGCAGCAATTTGACCAATCAGTAATTTCCATAAATTGAAAGACCATTCGGTATTTTCTAATTGCACAGTATTGTCAATGGAAACAGCATAAGCTTTGCCGCTCCACAGTGAACCGCTAACCCCCTGTATCGTGATGGAGGTATTGTTATTGATCAGATTAGTAACTGTCTTCGCGGGGATGGTTGCAATAAAAAATAGCAGATAAGAAGCAATGGCCGTGAATATATAATGTTTTTTTTTCATTTAAATATAACTGCAACTAAATAGAACCACTAAGGCAATGTTCGGGTTAAGGACGTTCAAAAGTCAGGCGTGCATTGGCCCGTCCCAGTTTGCTGCTACGTTCAATATTTGCGCTAACAACCTGTATGCCATTATGTGTCGCTAATGTTTCCAGCCAGACAAGTACCTGATTAAACGCCGCCTCATTTAATGTGACCCTGGCGCCATTCTTGCCGGATGATTCAATTTTATTTACAGAAGCTTTTAAGCCGGCATTGTTAATTGTTTGTTCAATCACTAATGTTATCGGTTTGTTTTTATCACGTATTGTGCTGCGCCCGCCAGATGCCCGTAAGGTGCTGACTTCAGTGGCTGCCTCCTGCATCCAAAACAGTATCTCATTTTGAGACTTTTGTTTTTGCTGTGCGGTATCCAGGCCCTGGTGAATGGGTTCCCACACAATAAGATAAAACAAGGTGATAATAATAACAAAGACCGCGCCAGATACCATTCTCTGTTCTTTAGTTGATAACGAATAAAACCATTGTTTTAGTTGCTGTAATTGCGCCATTAGCTTTGTCCCTCTATGCGTAAGTTTCCTTTGACTTTATCTTTTTCTGAAGAGGACGAAGTAATTTCTGAGTTTATCTTTGTATTATTATTAAGGTTTTTATTTAAGTTTTCGATTGCCTGTAAATTTGTACTGTCAAGTCCGATGTCCATTCGGTTATTTCTGAATGTTAAAGACTGTAAGGTAATATTGGCTTTGTCGTAATTCAATGTGCCGAAGGATTCCGCAAGTAAAAATAATAGTCCATGGCTGCTATTGCCTGAATTACTTTTTAATTCTTTCAGTTTCTGTTCCATCTGGACGCGAGGGTTTACAATTTTTCGACTTTGCGGGAAAGCTGTTTTGTAGATTTTTTCAATTTCCGCTTTTGTGTTCTGGTTTTCCTCAGTGACTATTGAGTATTGAAAACCTGCTAGCCCAAGGTGCAATGTTAGCCAGACAGCAGCGAGTGATGCAGCCAGGCGCCAGTGTTGCCAGTAGCCTGATGATTTACGTTTTGGTTTAAATTCATGTTGCAGCAGGTTAAGTGCTAATGCCTGTTTGTAATGACCGCAAAATACAACTAACGGGTGGGTATTATAGACAACATTAATTAGCTCAATGCCCTTATTTTCAATTTTTAATTCATCAAACGCAGAGGAGTTTTCCTGTTCGTTAAAAAATATGATTTTTTCAGGTGGTGTCTGCTTCTTGTCTTCCAGCATACTTGTCAGAACATAAGGCAATATGTCATGTGATACCATCATGCCGTTTAATGTGTCTGTTTGCAGGTAGGAGTTTTCCTGATGGTTCAGGCAGGCCCACTGCAGGTTGCCGGTATCAGCTGGCATGCATAAAACATCGGGGACAATTTTTTCAATAAAAATATTGGCCTGCTGAAAAACCTGAATGATATTTTTCAGTGTGGTTTTATCGACGCCAGCAACAGAAGTTGTTTTGCCGTGTTGGTCTTTCGAAATAACAAAATGAAAGTTTTCAATATCTTCGGCAATAAATTCTTCTAAAGCATAGGGAACTGCTTTCATCATTTTTTGCATGTTCTGCGTTGGCAGCTGCAGTTGATTGATATGCAAACACTGGCTGTTTAATAAAACCACAGCAGGATGCCTGGCTGCGAGTTCACTTAATTCATCCAGTGAGCCAGTGGTGATTCTTGCCGTCAGTTCACCGGCCTCATTGCATAATGACCAGGTGGCTTGATGTGCATTATCTATGTTGTAGTGGATGAGTAAAGTGTCACTCATTTGCAGTATCTCGTTATCTATGCTTTATGTATTGTGCCATATCTATTATATGACTATTATGGCCCAATCTTTTTACAGTGTTCGATAAGCGCGGGAAATTATTTGTGTTTTACCGGTGTTATCTCTGTAAATAATGCTGTACATGACTTTATTCGCCTGGCCAATTATTGCCTGCGTCCTAAGTAAAAAGTAATCACTGCTGGTTGTCAGTTTTGTTTTGTCAGTGATTATAGTGCCCAGCTTGGCAAAACTGGTGAAATCTTTAATGTCATTAAATGGGTTTTCGACACGATATTCGATAATATCTTTGACCAGCGTATCTGTCATATTAGTAGATAGCGATTTTAGCACTTCAGCACTGGCCGTGTTGACATTGATATCAGTGGCGCTGTCCGTAACAAAGGCGCATAGGTGGCCAGCTAGCTGTTGATGGACATTGCTGTCTTCGAAGCCTTTTATTAAACGCAATTCGCTAACACTTTGTAGCGCCGTGTTCGCTGTTCGGTAAGGCTTTTCAAGGTTAAGGTAATAACCATCTTCGGCGCCATCAGGGTTGGTGGTGGCTAAATCACTGTCAATCCAGTCGGCAATTGCCTGTGTAGAAGTATTATCAAGTCCCAGATTCTTGAATAACTGGGTCAAACGATTTTGTGTGGTGGTGCTAATAGCGCCAACGTCCAGCAGTGAATTAATGTTGATGCAGTTGTGCAGGTCAGTGAGTGTTCCTTGAATAGAACCGCCTGCTACCGGTAATGGCGGGATTTCAATCGCCCAGTCTTCACCCAGCGCGTCAATCGTAGTGTCTTTTTTATCCTGACGTAAAATTCTTTGTGACCATTCTTCTGCAGCAAGTAAATAAAAAATTGCCTGGTCCTGGGCAATCAGGTTACCCGTACGGCGTACATCAAGTTGTAAACGTGTACTAATAGTGATGCTGACGGTAGTAGCAATGGTTACGATTAACAGGGCGGTGATTATGGCAACACCCTGCTGGTTGTTAGCTGGACCGGGCGTGGTTGAACGGGATATTTTTGAGCGGGATAAAAACATATTGGTAATATTACTTCATCGCATAGAGGCGGCGAATTTCACCCCAGTCGTTTAATTGCATAACGATTTCCATGGCGAAAAGTTCAGTGACTGTAGCACCGCCTGCGCCAGCACTTAAAGGCGGCCACTGCTCATGCCATTCACCATTCTGGTCGAGAAAGCGTAGTGTCACGCTATCAATTATATCGAGAATAACCGTTTCTTTCGGCTCCGCTTCCTGCGCACGATCTAAATATGGCCATTGCAGCCTGATCAGTTTTTCATCTTCAAAACGATAAGCCACGCGAAGCAAACTGCTGCGTAACAGGTTTGCCGGATTGACCCTGCCACCGCGAGTAAATTCAACCAGCATATCAATGTTGTTGCCGGCCATTAGATAAGGCTGCACATTACCGTATTCATCTCGTATGTCACGCTGTATTATTTGTGAAAAATCACGGTTTAATACGGATACACTTTGCTGTATCTGTCGCAATCGTTTCAGCGCCTGTTCTGAAGCTTTGCTATTATCAATAACATTGCTCAGACCGCCGTATGCCATGATTGCCATAATGGCAAAAATAATACTGGCTATCAGTAATTCAAGTAAGGTAAACCCCCTTTGCCTGGTTGACACCCTAGCGCGTTGCATAACCGATGAGTGATGTCAGGTTCTGCTGGTATTCTTTGTCTGCATACAAAGTGAAGGTCACCTCCAGTGCGTCTTTGTCTTCCGTTTTTTTGGTTGTACGGACCCAGTACCAGTCATGATTCGCCATGCTTGTTGAGCCTTTTTTATCGCCCACATCGGGAAATTCCTTGCCGATACGGATTTGTGTGAGTTCATTAACGGCAACCCAGTGCGCCAGTGTTTTCTGTTTTAAATAAGTCACACTGCTTGCCTGTGAGCCGGAAGAGCTGAGTAAGGCGCCAAGGGATATGGCGATAATGGTGAGTGCCACCATGACTTCAATCAAGGTAAAACCAGCATTTTGTTTATTAATGTTCCAAATTTTCATCTTTCATCTTTCATCTTTTATGTCCATGGATGGACGGTATTCCGCAAGGAGCCAGGAAGGCGGTGCGGTTATCTCCATGGATGGAGTGTATACTGAAAATCGCCTGGAACGATTTCAGTGCATTGTTCGTTACAGGTCGCTTATTTCGGTTGTTAGCGCGCCATCAAAGAAACCTTTAACAAAATAGCTGGTTTCCACACCTAAAATATAAAATCGAATGTCAAATTCGGGTGTGATTTCACCGCTGGACAGTAAATATATTTGTGGCTTTGTCGTGTTTGCGGTTTTATCTTCGGACTCGTTTTCATCACTACCTAAGGTGGTGTCCGCCATATAGGCTTCAAGATCACTGGTTTCCGACATGTATTTTTTTACCGCACTGGCTTTTTCTATTTTGATATCGGTTTCTTCCAGGCGTATTTCCAGTTCCATTTCATAAGGTAATTTGCGTTCTCGTAAAATTTTATCTTCTGCTAGTGGTTGCCACTGATTTTCAGTTAAATGTAGAAAGCGGTAACCATCAAGGTAGACTTCAATGCCATATTCTTCACCGCGTAAAATAGACTCTTCCATCGCTAGCTGGATCAGGCGTTCCAGTCGAAGGGCTTCTTCTTTAATAAAATCTTCGGGCGAGTTGCTGCGAATGGCAAGAGTGGTGTAGGTGAATAAAATCGCAACAATAACAACAACGACAAGCAGCTCTAACAGGGTGAAGCCGACTTGCTGGCCGATATGGTTTCTGTGCTGTTTCATGGCTTGCGGTAAATATTGCTGCCAAAGTCGCTGCATGAACATGTTAATTTACCAGTGTTTGCAGCCAGGTTAAGAGGTTACGCTTGCAGGGTTACTCTTTGTCCCATGAACCGATGTCTGTATACGGGCCTTCACCGCCTGGCGCGCCATCAGCACCCAGAGAGAAAATATCTATTTCACCGTGTTCACCAGGGCTTAAATATAAGTATGCATTACCCCAGGGGTCATTATTGAGTTTTTTAATGTACCCGCCGCTTTTCCAGTTCGGTGGTTCAGGTGCAGACGTGGGTTGCGTGACCAGTGCTTCAAGTCCCTGATCTGTTGTCGGGTAGGCGAAATTATCCAGGCGATATATATCCAGCGCGCTTTCAAGCGAGCGAATGTCATGTTTTGCTTTTGCAGTGCGTGCTTTGTCCGGATTGTCCATAATGCGCGGTACAACCACGCTGGCCAAAATACCGATAATGACCACCACAACCATAATTTCGATTAAGGTAAAACCGGATTGCTTATTTCTATTTTTTGTTTGATAAAACACGTAAAACTCCGTAATTGTGCAGATTATGTTGCACGGGTTAATTGCTTTAAACTTGGCGGTAAGCTAAACAGACTGTGAAAGTATTCAAAACATTTAGCCGCAAAGGACGCGAAAAGCGCAAATAATAAAAATCATCCTGTTTTTTTGCGTTTTTTTGCGTCCTTTGCGGCAAAAAGCTTTTAAGTTAACGCTTATTAAGAGTACTTTCACCGTCTCTAAAGCACAGCAATATCATAAGGATAATAGCAAATGTCTAGCTAACTGCCTAATACAATGACCATATCTAACCTGTTAAAGTTTCGTTATCGATATCATTCCAGTCATATTCTCTGGTTTCTGCTGTTTCTGGTTTCATTTTTATTGCAGTTTTTCGACCTGGTAGATGGCTGGCGCTTTAATCGTAGCCAGGTGGAACAGGGCGAGGTCTGGTTATTGTTCAGCGGACATATTGTGCATATGAACTGGTCACACTGGTTGCTGAATATGGCAGGCCTGGCAATCGTGGCGTTTTTCTTTAGTTCCCATGCCAGTTTTAAACAATGGCTTGTTGTTATTCTGCTTTCAGCCGGTGTGATTAGTGCGGGTTTGTGGTGGTGGATGCCGGATATTCATTATTATGTAGGCCTGTCAGGTGTGCTACATGGACTTTTTTTATACGGTGCCTTACGTGAAATCCGCTTCTACCCGGCAAGTGGTTATGTCTTGACCGCTGTGCTGATCGCCAAATTAAGCTGGGAGTTTTTTAACGGTGCCTTGCCCGGCTCAGAAGATATGGCCGGCGGGCGGGTATTAACAGAAGCGCATCTTCTAGGTGCAATTGGCGGGATACTGGTGTGGCTGGTAGAAAGTTTACTCAATGCCTGGAAGGATTAGGGCAAAAGGCAGGAATTATGGTTTACCGATTGCATCTTTGATGAGCGCAAATTACACTGCGCGTAGAGATGAAAATGTTTAAAACACATCGCCCGTAACCGCATGCCTGAAACCATAGCAGATGATTCCGTAGGAATTGTTGAAACTCAAATTATTCACTTTACTGAACCTCTGACACTGGAGTGCGGTAAATCGCTGAGCGAGTACGATATTGCTTATGAAACTTATGGTGAGTTGAACGCCAGTGGCAGTAATGCCATATTAATCTGCCATGCTTTGTCCGGGGACCAGCACGCGGCGGGTTATAACAGTATGGATGACAAAAAACCGGGCTGGTGGGACAGTGCGATTGGCCCGGGAAAACCGATTGATACTAACCATTTTTTTGTTGTAAGTATTAATAATCTCGGTGGCTGCAAGGGTTCCAGCGGACCGAATACTATTAACCCTGAAACCGGCAAATACTGGGGACCGGATTTTCCTATTGTTACCGTCAGGGACTGGGTGAAATGCCAGCACCGTTTTATGCTGTCACTCAAGATTGACTACTGGTGTGCGGTTATAGGCGGCAGCCTGGGTGGCATGCAGGTATTGCAATGGAGTATTGATTACCCGGATTTAATAAAACATGCCATTGTGATAGCGGCTGCACCTAAACTTTCGGCACAGAATATTGCGTTTAATGAAGTGGCGCGCCAATCTATCATGTCGGACCCTGATTTTTGTGATGGCCACTATCTGGAAAAGGGCACCGTGCCACGGCGAGGTTTAATGCTGGCGAGAATGCTGGGGCACATTACTTATTTGTCCGATGATGCGATGCGCAATAAATTTGGCCGTGAATTGCGTGAAGGCAAACTCAATTTTGGTTTTGATGTGGACTTTCAGGTCGAAAGTTACCTGCGTTATCAGGGACGTTCGTTCGTTGATCGTTTTGATGCTAATACCTATTTGCTGATGACTAAAACGCTGGATTATTTCGATCCTGCCAGTGATTATGACGATGACCTCGCGGCTGCATTAAAACAGGCCAGTGCCCGGTTTATGGTGGTGTCGTTCACCTCGGACTGGCGTTTTTCACCCGAGCGCTCGCATGAAATAGTGAAGGCGCTGTTGCAGGCTGAAAAAACGGTAAGTTATGTTGAAATAGAAGCTAACCAGGGGCATGACGCTTTTTTAATTCCAATTCCACACTATATGAATATTTTCAATTCGTATATGAGAAATATTGCTGAGGCCCTGTCGTGAGGCATGCCATTGAACATTTGCAGGGTATGGAAAAGGAAGGCCTTCGCGCCGATCTTGCGATTATCGCAGAATGGATAAAAGCCGATACCAAAGTGCTGGATTTAGGCTGTGGCGATGGCACATTACTGGCCTATTTACGAGAACAGCGTAACGTACTGGGATATGGGCTTGAGATTGATCTGTTTAATATCGAAGTTTGCATAGAGAAAGATATAAATGTAATTCAGGCAAACTTGAATGATGGTTTAAATGCCTACTTTGCAGATAACAGCTTTGACTGTGTCATCATGAGCCAGACACTTCAGGCGACAGAGCAGCCTGATCTGTTAATTGAAGAAATGTTGCGAGTTGGTGATGAAGGTATTGTTACTTTTCCAAATATGGCGCACTGGAGCGCACGTTTGCAGCTGGGTTTAAAGGGTATTATGCCTGTAACAAAGAACCTGCCAAACCAGTGGTTTAATACGCCAAATGTGCATTTGTGCACGCTCAACGATTTCGAGGCCCTGTGCCAGAAACACAATATTCAAATCCTGCAGCGTACTGTTGTTGATCATAGCCATAGAAAAGGCAGCTGGTTAATGAACCTGTTTCCGAACCTGCTCGGTGAAATTGCGATTTATCGCTTTCGTCGATTCCGCTAGTAAATAACTTAGCCCGAATATTTCATAGGAATGCAGACAATGGGGTATATTTTATAACATTGGTCAGTGAGTCAGTTTGTACGATTCGCCCCATAATGTCATTCTGGGCATAGCCATAGCTATGGTTGCAGGTGAATCGTACCCAAATATAAAGTAATCATGGGGCCGCTGATATCCAAAGAAATATATTTATGGCAAAAACTGCATAGCGTTGCCGGGTACATAGTTTACTTTTCTATATACTACCATTTCTTCTTATTATCAGAGTGTTAAGTGAAATTTTCAGCGTTCCTATGAAATATTCTGGCTTGAATAAACCTTTCCTTGATTTGTCCGTCAGGTAGATTGCATATTGTGGAAAAAACCAAGCTTATTCATTGAATTACCCTGCAACACCAGCGAGAGACTGCTAGAATTAATCCCTAATGTATTTTAAGAAAATAATTCAAATTAATGGCTAATACACTGATAACACAGTTAAACGATCCTGCTGTGTTACTACAAATTAACCGGCGTCTGGCCATACTTGTGAGTTTATTGCTCATTGTTGCCTGTGCCTGGTTGCTGGTTGAAGTCACCTGGTTATTTTTTCCGCAGGATGAAGAGCAGCCGTTTCCTGTACAACAAAAAAACAGGCCGATAATCAAAAAACAGGCGCAGCAGAATAACTTTAGAAAACTGACATCAGCTAATATTTTTGGCGTCAGTGAAAAAGTTAACGTACAAAATCAAACCAAGGCGCCGGAAACCCGGCTTAATCTCACCTTAAAAGGGGTGCTGGCGGCAATACCGATGAAGCATGCGAGCGCTATCATTGCACAGGGCAAGTCAGGCAAAGAGGATATTTATGGTGTGGGTGATAAAATACCGGGGGGTGTGTTAGTTAAGGAAATACATCCCGAATATGTGGTGCTTGAGCGAAATGGACAGGCTGAAATACTAAAATTACAGAAAATAAGTGGTGTTGACAATATTAAACTAGGAAATAAGCCTAATTTTAAGATGAATAGATCCTCCGGGTCGTCATCACCCGGTGAGGTATTAACAGAAATACGAAAAAGTATTTTAAAAAACCCTGCTTCATTTGGTGACTATGCATTGCCGGTTATTGTTAGAGAAAAAGGCAGGCAAATTGGTTATCGTTTACAGCCTCAGCAGAAGGGAGCGTTATTGTCTAAGTTAGGTTTGCAAAGCACGGATGTGATTACTCAAATTAACGGCATACAAATGACTAAACCAGGAAATGGCATTAAAGCTTTACGTAAATTAAGCAACGCGAAAGATTTAAATATAGTGGTAAAACGCAATGGTGCATTAGTTCCACTCAACATTACGCTACAATAAATTTAGATATAACACGGATATTTGCATGACCATTGTTCAATTACTAATACGACATATTTCGCGATATTTATCACCCGACATGCGTCTACAGCATAAGCTTCAGGTTTTTTCTGTATCAATATTGCTTTCTCTGTTTATTGCTACACAGGCCATTGCGGATGAAATCACACTTAATCTGAAAGATGCTGATATTCGCGCCCTGATTAGTACAGTATCAAAATTTACCGGAAAGAATTTCATTATCGACCCTCGTGTTAAAGCAAAGGTCACCGTGATATCCGCGAATACTTTAACGTCAGATGCGGTGTATGAAGTATTTCTTTCTGTATTAGAGGTGCATGGTTATGCTGCTGTACCTACGGGTTCGGTAATAAAAATTGTGCCCGCAGTTAATGCCAAGCAGGGGCCGTTGCCACTGGCAGGTAAAAATGACCATTTTTCTAGTGATGAACTGATAACAAAAATTATTCGCCTGGATCATGTTCCTGCATCACAATTAGTTCCAATACTACGACCACTGGTACCACAGCAAGGACATCTGGCGGCCTACAACCCTACCAATACACTGATCATTACAGACCACGCAGGCAATATTCAGCGTCTGTTAAAGGTAATCGACCAGGTCGACCGGCCCGATAGTGATGAGCTGGAAATTATTCCGCTAAAACATGCTTCAGCTTCTGAGCTGGTGAGGATTTTAAATTCACTTACTTCTGCAACTTCGGCCAAAGATGCAGCCAATAAAGTAAAACTGGCGGCTGATGATCGTACAAACAGTATTCTGGTGACAGGCGACCGTACTTCACGTTTGAAAATGCGCGCAACTATCGGCTATCTTGATACACCGCTGGAAGATGGCGGTGGTAATACGCATGTTATTTATCTGAAATACGCCAAAGCGGAAAACCTGGTCACAATATTAAGCGGCTTAAAACAGCAGGGCGCTAAATCAAAAGGAGTAAGAGGTAAAGCTGCACCGGTTTCTGCAGCTACAAGATCTGGTAGCGTTGTAAGCGAGAATGCAGTAATCCAGGCCGATGCAGAAACCAATGCATTAATTATTACTGCTGATCAAAACACGATTAAAAACTTAAAAGCGGTAATTCGCCAGCTGGACATTCGTCGCGCACAGGTTTTAATTGAGGCCATAATTGCAGAAATTACCACCAGTAATAATAAGGAAGTCGGTGTTGGCATTGCTGTTGATGGCACCCAACGCGATAGTGGCGCTTTGCCTGTTGGCGTGAGTAATTTTGCGGGTATTGGTGAGTTGCTGTTAGCAACAATTGGCGGCTCAGCGCCGACATCATTGCCTGCAGGTTTTACATTTGGTATCGGTGGTGAAAACAGCTCGGGCGTGAGATATGGCGCCCTGCTACGAGCCTTGCAATCAGATACTAATACCAATATTTTATCAACGCCGAATATCGTTACTCTGGATAACGAAGAAGCAGAATTAATCGTAGGCCAGAACTTACCATTTGTAACGGGTAGTTTTACCGGTACCGGCAGTACCAATCCCCAAAACCCTTTTCAGACGATTGAAAGGCAGGATGTGGGCCTGACCTTAAGAGTAACACCGCAGGTCAATGAAGGCGACACAGTAAAACTGGTGCTGGAGCAGGAAACATCAAGTGTGATACCCGGCACTGTTGAACAGGGCATTGCTACTCGTAAACGTTCAATTAAGACCAGTGTTCTGGTCGATGATGGTGGTATTTTAATTTTAGGTGGTTTAATGCAGGAAGAAGTATCAGACACTCAAAGTAAGGTGCCATTGCTTGGAGATATCCCGCTATTGGGTGCCTTATTTCGCACAGAAAATACAACGAAAAACAAACAAAACTTGATGGTTTTCCTGCGGCCAACTATTTTACGTGATAATAAAGATGCAGCTTTTGTCACTAATGAAAAATATAATTTTCTTCGCGGTATTGAAAGCGGTGCATACAATAAAGAAGATGGCAGTTTTGGTTTGCTGGATGATGCGGCGCCAAGATTACCGCCGATGGAAGAAATTGATCGTTCAAAACAAACTACTGAAAAGTCTAAGGTGGAACTAGATTCAGTTGACGATGACAATGACTGGGATGATGAAGAAAATGGATTTATCTAATGCCAGTACCACTGCAAATGCCACTGCCACTATAGATGCAAGTGAAGCGGTAACACTAGCAGATGATAGTAATCAACAGGATGTGTATGAAAAGTCTGCGCTATTAACTCCACAGATTCTGCCTTATGCATTTGCCAAACGTCATGGTGTGTTAATCGGTCAAATTGAAGATGATGTGATTAATCTGTTGCATCATAAATCACCGGAACCCATTATTCTTGCGGAAGTCAGTCGTATTACACGACGAAAAATATCACTGAACAAAATAACTGAAGAACAGTTTGCCGCATTACTGGCGCAGACCTATGAGCAGGGAAGTGATCAGGCCATGGCAATGATGGAAGGCGTTGGCGAAGAGCTTGACCTGGATGAACTGGCTGAATCACTGGAACCAGAAGATTTAATGGAAGCGGATGATGATGCGCCAATTATTCGTTTGATTAATGCATTATTAAGTGAAGCCATAAAAGTTAATGCATCGGATGTACATATCGAACCGTTTGAAAATCGCCTGCGTATCCGTTTTCGTGTGGATGGTATGTTGCGAGAAATATTACAGCCACCGGGTAATATTGCGCCATTAGTGATTTCCCGTATCAAGGTGATGGCAAAACTTGATATTGCTGAAAAACGCCTGCCTCAGGATGGACGTATTTCATTACGTGTTGCTGGCCGTGCAGTGGATGTGCGTGTGTCTACCCTGCCATCAGGGCATGGTGAACGTGTGGTAATGCGTTTACTTGACAAGCAGGCCGGACGTCTTGACATTGAACAACTGGGCATGGCGAAAAAATTGCATGATGATTTTTATCACCTGTTAAATAAACCACACGGGATTATTCTGGTTACAGGTCCAACCGGTTCGGGTAAAACTACAACACTATATGCCGGTTTAAGTGTACTTAATGTTAAATCCAGAAATATATTAACGGTTGAAGATCCGATTGAGTATTACATTGATGGCATAGGGCAAACCCAGGTAAACAGCAAAGTCGATATGACTTTTGCTCGCGGCCTGCGCTCTATCCTGCGCCAGGACCCGGATGTAGTGATGATAGGTGAGATCCGTGATATTGAAACCGCATCGATTGCAGTACAGGCCAGTTTAACCGGCCATCTCGTCTTGTCTACATTACACACCAATAGTGCGATTGGTGCGATTACTCGTTTACGTGATATGGGTGTTGAACAATTTTTATTAGCATCCAGTTTAATAGGTGTGATGGCACAACGTCTGGTGAGAAACCTTTGTCCACATTGTAAGAAGTCACATGAGATTACTGAAAAAGAAAGAGAATTGCTGGGTGTGGGTGAAAATGAAACTCATGATATTTATACCGCTGAAGGCTGTATTAAATGTAATCATTTAGGTTATGTCGGCCGTAGTGGTTTATATGAACTTATCATGATAGATCATAAATTAATGAATATGATTCACGAAGGTGTCGGTGAACAGGTAATGGAAGACTATGCACGCACTATTTCACCAAGCGTATATCAGGATGGCAAACGTATGGTGTTGAAAGGCATAACTTCACTGGAAGAAGTATTACGTGTTAGTAAGGAAGACTAAGAGACAATGAAAAGTGAAAAATGAATAATGAAAAATGAAAGATATAAAACTAATCATATGCAACAAGGACTAACGATTACTCCTGTTTTGCTCTTAATTTTTCATTTTTCATTTTTCATTATTCATTGATCTTACAATGGCTGCATACGATTACATTGCACTGGATGCAAAAGGCAAAGAACGTAAAGGAGTTATTGAAGGCGACGGTGCGAAGCAGGTCCGTCAGCTGCTTCGTGATAATGGATTAACACCGCTTGAAATAACAGAAAGCCATAAAAAAGCACAAAGCAAACGCAGTGGTGGTCAAAGCAGTGGTCCCAGAACATGGCGTTTATTTCAGCGCAGTATCAGTGCAACTGAACTGGCACTGTTAACAAGACAATTAGCTACATTAATTCAGGCGGCCCTGCCTCTGGATGATACTCTTTCAGCGGTGGCGCAGCAGACTGAAAAGCCAAGAATAAAAAGCATGATTTTTGCGATTCGCTCGCGTGTGATTGAAGGCCATTCACTAGCGATAGGACTTTCTGATTATCCTAAGGTTTTTCCAGAGTTATATCGTGCAACAGTAGACGCGGGTGAACAGTCAGGTCATCTTGATACGGTGTTAGAACGCCTGGCAGATTACACGGAAAGTCGTCAGGAAATTCAGGGAAAGGTGAGACAGGCTCTAATTTATCCTGCGTTTTTATCATTATTTGCCATTGCCATCGTAGTTTTTATGATGACCAGCATTGTGCCTCAGGTGGTTTCTGTTTTTGAAGATACCGGGCAGGAACTGCCTGGGCTGACGATTTCACTTATTGCAATGAGTGATTTTGTTGTTAATTACGGCGTGTTTGTTCTTCTTGCTCTTATTGCTGCTATTGCAGGGTTCCGGGTGTTATTAACAAAGCCCGCTTTTGTTATGAAATACCATTTATTTTTATTTCGACTGCCGATCATTCAACGTCTTGTGCGCGGTTTAAATGCCGCATTATTTACCCGTACCTTTAGTATTCTTACAGGAAGCGGGGTCAATATTCTGGAGGCAATGAAAATATCGGCAAAAGTTGTTGCTAATTTACCCATGCGAAAAGCAATCCTGGAAGCGACTGACCGTGTGCGTGAAGGGGTAACAATTAAAAATGCACTCGATCATAGTAAACTATTTCCACCGATGACTTTGCAGCTTATTGCCAGTGGTGAAAACAGCGGTAAGCTGGAAGAAATGTTAGAACGTGCTTCGGTACAGCTGGAGCGTGAGCAGGTTACGTTAATTGCCTATATTGTTGGAATTTTAGAACCTGTAATTATTTTGGCCATGGGTTTAATGGTTTTGCTTATCGTGCTGGGAATTTTATTACCGATATTCGATTTGAATTCACTGGTGAAGTAAATGCATATTTTCACCACAGAGGCACAGAGAGCGCAGAGAAAAACATTTAAGATTTATTGTTAGCTGCGTCTGCGGCGCAGCTAACAATAAAATTCTTCCTCTGTGTTCTTTGTGCCTCTGTGGCGAATAGCTTTTTTTGTTTTATAACATCTGAAATAATGACAGTATCAGCCGTTTTAAAAACATCAAACCAATCAGTCCAACCAGTGTAGACAAATCAAGACCACCGATAGATGGCACATATTTTTTTATCGGCTTAAGCACTGGCCAGGTCAGGCTGCTTAGCAGGCTGCTTATCGGATTGTAGGGATCTGGATTTACCCAGCTTAAAATTGCCTGTACAAATAAGGCAACAATAAAGATGTCGAAGCAAAGGGAAATCAGGTCGTGAAGACTTGTAAGCACAAGCTGTGCTACATTCAGCGGATAACCCGCAATGCTGAATAACAGCAGCAGTTTAATGATGATCAGCAGCACCACCAGTACGAGTGTCGCGGTGTCTATTTTTCTGACACTGGGAATAAAGCGTCGAGCAGTAGTTACCAGGGGCTGTGTCGCCTTGACTATAAATTGTGAAACCGGGTTGTAAAAATCTGCGCCGACCTGTTGCAGTATAAAGCGCAGTAACATGATAGCGATATAAATACTGAATAGAGAATCAATCAAAAAGATAAATGGATTGTCCTGACTCATATTGTGGCCTGCAAATATTAGTTAATATACTTATGTTTAGTCTGATCCGAGTTCGTCAGCAAGGGACTTAGATCGGTTGCCGGCAAACGGCTTCATGCGGATGACTACGCGGGCCCGGGTGTGCGTGATCTCTTGAACAAATACCACATGCACAATTTTTCTATCTTTCTCCATCAAATCGACGGCAAATGGTATGAATTCGGCTATTACGAATACACCGGCGACGATTTCGAAGGAGACATGGCCGGATTGGCCGAGGAGCCACGCAACATAGAATGGCTCAAGGTCTGCGATGCAATGCAGCAACCGCTCGATGGCGAGCGCGGGTGGGCTGATATGGATATGGTCTTTTTCAACGACTAAGTGCTTTCTGGGCACGTATAGACGGTGTGAAGCCTGTCCATGCTACCATCCTCCCTACGCTTGAACACAAGCGGAGAATTCAAATGAGCATAAATCCGATCGACTTGTGCATCATCATAGGCTGCATGTTGGCCATGTTGTTTATTGGCCTGTGGGTCGTGCGAAAGGATGGTCACCAGACAAGTAATTCCTATTTCCTAGCCAGCCGAAACCTGCGTTGGCCGGTTATCGGCACCGCAGGCCTATTCGCCTCGAATATTTCGACCATCCATCTGGTTGGCCTGGCGGAAGGGGGCTGATATCCATGGTCTGGTCATCGGAAATTTCGAATGGATGGCGTCCTTTACCCTGATCGTCCTTGCGCTGGTATTCGTGCCGCTCTATTTCCGCTCACGGGTCGCCACGCTTCCGGAGTTTCTCGAAAGGCGATACAGTCCTGCTGCGCGCACGATTCTCGCCTTCATGTTTGTCATGTCCGCCCTGCTCATGCACATCGGCATCAGCCTCTACGCCGGCGCCCTGGTGTTCGAGGAATTCTTCGGGATCAATGTCTACGCCTCCATCGTAATTATTTCCGTCGTAACCGGTATTTACACCGTAGTCGGCGGATTGAAGGCGGTTGTTGTGACCGAGACGATTCAGACGGTCATTCTGCTGCTTGGCGCGGTTGTTGTAACCCTGTTGGCACTCTTCACACGTTGCCTGATGTGGGGGTTGATTCCTGGGGTTCTTTCATGGCGGCGACGAAGGACCACCAGATGAGCATGTTGCATGCATCGAACGAAAAGGGCTTTGCATGGTACTCCTTTCTACTCGGCTATCCAATTTTGGGCTTGTGGTATTGGTGCACCGACCAGACCATCGTCCAACGGACGCTTGGGGCGAAGACCGAGTTGGACGCGCAGCAGGGCGCGCTGTTTGCCGGTTTACTCAAGATTCTGCCCGTCTTTCTCATGGTGCTTCCCGGCGTCTTGGCCTATGTGCTGTTCCAAGACAAAATTGGTGAGCAGGCCGCGCGCACGCTTCCGGGTCTCATTGGCGAATTGGTTCCAACTGGACTTCGTGGATTCATCTCCGCGGCCTTATTGGCCGCATTGATGAGCACGATTGCCGCTGCCTTGAATAGCGCAGGCACGCTGATGGCACTGGATATCGCCAAGACCTACCGCCCCAATATAACGGACAAAGGCCAAGTGCTTGTCGGCCGGATTACGGTGGTGGTTGTCATGCTGTTGGCCATGCTCTGGTCAACACAGGGAGGGCGCTTCGGGTCGATCTTCGAGGCCCTGAACAAGATGCCGCACAGTTCATTGCGCCGCCCATCGCCGCCGTACTGCTTTGGGGTGTTTTCTGGCAGAAGGGGAACGAGCCAAACCGGCGTCTGGACCCTTGGGTTGGGATTCGGCGGCGGGCTGATGGTATTCCTCATTGATTTGGGACTGGAGCCACTGGGCGGCAAACAGTGGGTCACGGAAGGTTTGAACATTCCGTTCCTGCTCCAGGCGTGGTGGCTATTCTGTATTCTCAGCGTGTTTTACTTCGTCGTCAGTCTCCTGACGCCGCCGCCGACCCCGGAGCAGCTCGAAGGTATTACATGGGAGCATCCGTTGCAGGTGTTGAAGTCCTGGCCAGGGCAAGGGCCTCGGTAATCCGCTGCTATTGTCTGGAGTGCTTCTCGGCACGATGCTTTTGCTGTACGTAGTCTTGGCCTAGCGACGCTGTCCGCGAATCCCCGCGAGGCACCCGAACCCCAATTAGCTCTTCTTGCCATAAGCCCAGTGCGGCCCCACCGTCTGGATAGAGGACCTGACCGGTCATAAAGGAGGCTTCCGCGCTGGCAAGAAAGGCGCAGACTTCTCCGATCTCTTCTATGGTGGCCATGCGACCTATCGGATGCCAATCATCAACCATGGAGAGAGCCTCCTTCGGGTCGTACTCGCTGTCTGCCCACTCCTGCATCAGCGGTGTCATCACGCCCGCTGGCGCAACCGCATTGACCCGCACGCCGTCTCCGGCCAAATCGAGTGCGAGTGCCTTGGTGAGTCCAATCTGCGCCGCTTTCGTGGCAACGTAGCTGGGCGCCCCCGCCTGGCCGATAGTGGCCACTTCGCTGGACATGTTTATGATGGAGCCCTTGGTCTCTCGGAGCAACGGAATGGCAAGTTTGCAGCCGATAAATGTGCTCGTCAGATTCAGGCGCAAAAGGGCTTCGAATTCCGCCACACGTATGTCGTCGATCTGGGTTGCGGGTGGATGCCAACCGGTGTTGTTTACGATACAGTCCAGTTTGCCGAAGTGCTGGGAAGCGGTTTCGATGAGGGCATGTATATCCTCTTCCAAGGTAACATCACAGACCACGAACTTGGCGTCGATGCCTTCATTGCGAAGCGATTTTTCTGCGGCAGCGCCATCTTCCACATTTCGAGCAGCTATAATAACCTGGCACCCATGCCTGCCGAAGACCCGTGCACAGCCAAAACCAATGCCTTTCGACCCGCCGACAATCACGGCTGATTTGTCTTTCAGTTTCATCTCATTCGCTCCAGAGTTTGCTTTTTATTTATAAAATACATTAGCATGCCGCGTCGTGACAAGCAAGGAATTGCCCGGAAACAACCGACGGATGGCGGTCACGTATAATCTTAATGCCAACCTGGGGAGCGCATTCAAATGCGCACCCGGATGAAATCTCGGCGCCGCGCTTCGGTCCGACACAGGGAGAAACCTACTGCATGACACACCATTCGCAACCTGAGTTGGAGGGACGCGTCGCAGTCGTTACCGGTGGGGCGCAAGGTATCGGTGAGGCCATTTGTCTCGTTCTTGCCCGAGAAGGCGCGCACATCGTCGTCGCCGACGTCAATACCGAGGCCTCCCAGAACGTGGTCGCGAAGTTGGAGGCCCGCGGTGCCAGGGCCCTTGCCATCAAAACGGATGTATCGAGCGAAGCATCGGTGCTCCATCTCTACGAAAAGGTGCTGGCAGCCTTCGGACGGATAGATATTCTGGTGAACAATGCCGGCATCTGCCGTATGATTGCCATCGCCGATATCGAGGTCGAAGAGTGGGACCGAATGCTCGCTGTAAACCTGCGGGGAACCTTTCTCATGAGTCGCGAGGCCCTGCGTGTCATGAAGGAGAATGGACGCGGAAAGATAGTCAACATCGCTTCCGCTGCGGCGAAACTCGGCGGACTCGCGGCTGATGCCCATTACTCGGGCATCCAAGGCCGGGGTAGTCTGTTTCACGAAGTCCCTGGCCTTGCAGGCAGCACCCTTCAAAATCAACGTGAATGCGGTTGCGCCGGGCCCCATGGCTACGGAAATGACCGACGCTTGGGGCAAAGAGGTAAACGAGTCGTTTGCGGCCAATATACCGTGGAAGGAATACGGCAAACCGATCGAAGTTGCGGAGGCCGTGGCCTTTCTCGCCTCGGATCGCGCTGGGTACATCACGGGAGAAATCTTGGATGTGAATGGCGGTCTTGTCATGGATTAGGGGATTTGAAACGCATACGACCCACGAATCGGGCGTCTTGGGGCAGCATGGAATCGACCCATGGAAAAAACAGGGCTGTGGCGAATGCTCCAAGCGCTCGCAGCACGGCGTGGCTATAGGTACTCCAACCCGCGTGCGGAGGAGTCCGTCAGAGAACGACTGATACAACCGGAGGTGCTCTCGATATGAAACTGGAACTTGAACATGTGGCACTGAGCGTTTCGGATATGAATCGTTCGCTCAAGTTTTACTGCGGCATTCTGGGCTTCGAAGTCA
>CAVYHW010000115.1:0-8801 GCA_963768215.1 uncultured Gammaproteobacteria bacterium | reverse complement strand
ACTCCATTCCGATGATTGTTATTACCGGCCAGGTGCCTAAACACCTGATTGGCAATGATGCTTTCCAGGAGGTTGATTCTGTTGGTATTACACGTCCTATTGTTAAGCACAATTTTTTGATTAACAATGTTAATGATATAGCGGCAACGTTTAAGAAAGCATTTTATGTCGCCACCACAGGTCGTCCCGGCCCAGTGGTTATTGACATCCCAAAAGATATCACGGCGGAGAGAGTTGAGTTTGAATATCCCTCAGAAATTGAAATGCGTTCATACAATCCAACGTTTAAAGGTCACAGCGGTCAAATCAAACGCGCGGTTGACCTGATTCTGTCAGCAGAACGTCCGATGATCTACACCGGCGGTGGTGTGATTCTGGGCGAAGGTTCTGAGCAGTTACGTACGTTTACCCGCAAACTGGGTTATCCCATCACACAAACCCTGATGGGTCTGGGTGCATTTCCAGCCAGTGATCCGTTGTCACTGGGTATGCTTGGCATGCACGGCACCTATGAAGCCAATATGGGCATGCACCACTGTGATGTTCTGATTGCTATCGGCGCGCGTTTCGATGACCGTGTTACCGGCAGTCTGGAAAAATTCTGTCCGGATGCAAAGATAATTCATATAGACGTTGACCCGTCATCTATTTCGAAAAATGTTAAAGTGGATATACCAATCGTTGGTCAGGTTGCGCCGATACTGGATGCTATCAATTCTCAGCTGGATAGTACGGCCAAACAGACAAATAAAACGGCGATACATAACTGGTGGCAACAGATTACTGAATGGCGTGCTCAGGAATGCCTTGAATATGATCGCAATAGCGGCACCATCAAGCCGCAGTTTGTTGTCGAAGAACTGTTCAAGGCTACCAATGGTGAGGCCATTATCACTTCGGACGTAGGTCAGCACCAGATGTTTGCTGCGCAATATTATGGTTTTGACCGGCCCCGTCAGTGGATAAATTCCGGTGGCCTCGGCACCATGGGTTTTGGTTTGCCTGCCGCCATGGGTGCGAAGCTGGCCTTTCCAGATGAAGAGGTGGCCTGTATTACGGGTGAGTCCAGTATTCAAATGTGTATACAGGAGTTATCTACCTGTAAGCAGTATGGTTTGCCATTAAAGATAATTAACCTGAATAATGGTTACATGGGAATGGTAAGGCAGTGGCAGGAGTTCTTTTATGAAAAACGTTATGCCATGTCTTATTTTGATTCTTTACCGGACTTCGTTGCACTGGCGGAAAGTTATGGCCACGTTGGCATCAAAGTGGAAAAACCGGAAGATGTTCGCCCTGCTCTGGATGAAGCTTTCAGGCAAAAAGACCGTCTGGTATTCCTTGATTTTATTACTGATCGGGAAGAAAACGTTTATCCAATGATTCCAGCCGGCGCCGGCATGAATGAAATGATTTTGGTGTAGCTATCGTGGTATATGAAGAAGACTATAGTAAAGCAGTAAAGATGAGACATATCATCTCCATATTATTAGAAAATGAGTCTGGCGCGCTGTCACGTGTTGCCGGTCTGTTTTCTGCACGCGCCTACAATATCGAGTCGTTAACTGTGGCGCCTACGGATGATCCTTCATTATCGCGCATGACACTGGTGACTACCGGCAGTGATGAAATTGTTGAGCAGGTATGTAAACAGCTGAATAAATTGATTGACGTGGTAAAACTGGTTGACCTGACCAAAGACATTCATGTTGAACGTGAATTAATTCTGATTAAGGTCAAGGCTGAAAATGAGCAACGTGACGAAATCATGCGTCTGGCAGAAATTTTCAACGGACATATTATTGATTTAACAGATCGTACATACACACTGGAAGTTACCGGCGATAGTGAAAAAATTGATGCAGTCTTAAAGGCCCTGGAAAACATTACTATTCTTGAAGTTGTACGTTCAGGTCAACTGGGAATGGGTCGTGGCGCCATGGGTATAGTTTAATTTATTGCTCAGCTGTGTAGGCCAGCCATGAAGGTATCTGAACATGGGCGAAAGCGTTGCTGGTAACGGCAAAGCCTTATACCAGCCTGCAGTTATAACTACATTTATAACATCAAAAAATTTTAATTAAAAACATTTACGGACCAGGTAAAAATGAATATTTATTACGATAAAGACTGCGATCTTTCTATCATTCAAAGCAAAAAAGTGTGCATTATCGGTTATGGCTCACAGGGCCATGCGCATGCAAATAATCTGCAGGATTCAGGCGCTGAGGTATGTGTTGGCTTGCGAGCAGGTTCATCATCTGCGGCAAAAGCAGATGCTGCTGGTATTGCTGTTAAGACCATTGAAGATGGTGTTGCCTGGGCTGATGTTGTTATGGTGTTAGCGCCCGATGAGCATCAGGCAGCAATCTATAAAGAGCAGATTGAACCAAATATTAAACAGGGTGCAGCGATGGCTTTTGCCCATGGTTTTAATATTCATTTTGAAGCCATCAGCCCTCGCGCTGATCTTGACGTTATCATGATTGCACCAAAAGCACCGGGTCACACCGTGCGCAATGAATTTGTCAATGGTGGTGGTATTCCTGACTTAATTGCAATTGCACAGGATGCCTCAGGCTCAGCAAAAGATATAGCCTTGTCTTATGCCTCAGCTATCGGCGGTGGCCGTACTGCAATTATTGAAACCACATTCCGTGAAGAAACCGAAACCGACCTGTTTGGTGAGCAGGCAGTTTTATGTGGTGGTACCACAGCGCTGGTCCAGGCAGGTTTCGAGACCCTGGTGGAAGCCGGTTATGCACCGGAAATGGCTTATTTTGAATGTTTGCACGAGCTGAAACTGATCGTAGATTTAATGTATCAGGGCGGTATTGCTGACATGCGTTATTCCATTTCAAATACCGCTGAATACGGTGATGTAACACGCGGACCACGCGTAGTTAATGAAAACACCAAGGCTGAAATGAAGAAAATTCTTGGTGAAATTCAAAGTGGTCAGTTTGCCAGGGAATTTATTGATGAAATGCATTCCGGTGCGAAAAACCTGGAAGCGCTGCGTAAAAAAGGCCGCGAGCACCAGATTGAAGAAGTGGGCGCACGCTTGCGTTCCATGATGCCATGGATTAAAGCCAACAAAATTGTTGATAAAACCAAAAACTAATATCGACGTAGTTGTGATATAAGAAAAGGGCTGTATAGCCCTTTTTTTGTCAGATAAAAAGCAAGTTTTCACCACAGAGGCACAGAGTACACAGAGAAAAACTAAATTATATGTTTGTGCGAAGCACAAACAATAAAAAACCTCTGTGTACTCTGTGCCTCTGTGGTGAATAAAGCTGTTTTAAAAAGTTAGACGATACAGCAAGACTAGGCTATTCTTACCACTATGGAACAAAACGAAAATCAACCAGAAAAAAAACGTCGGCGCGGCATTTATTTACTGCCGAATTTAATTACCACGGCAGCTTTGTTTGCGGGTTTTTATGGCATTGTTGCTGCCACGCAGGGCAAGTTTGAACAGGCCTCAGTGGCGATTTTTATTGCTATGATTTTAGATGGACTGGATGGTCGTGTCGCACGCATGACCAACACACAATCCGAATTTGGAGCAGAGTATGACAGCCTGGCGGATATGGGTTCATTTGGCCTCGCGCCAGCACTGATTATGTATGAGTGGTCTTTGTCATCGCTAGTGAACGTTAGTTTTACATTTGGGAAACTTGGCTGGCTGGCGGCTTTTTTGTATGCTGCTTCAGGTGCATTACGACTTGCACGTTTTAATACCAAAGCAAGCAATACCGATAAACGTTATTTTCAGGGCCTACCCAGTCCGGCTGCGGCTGCGGTGGTTGTGGGTTTTGTCTGGGCCTGTTTTGATAATGGTATCAAAGGTGAAGATGTGTCGATGATTGCTTTGCCCATCATTGTGTTTGCAGGTTTAATGATGGTGAGTAATGTTTCCTATTACAGTTTTAAGGACATTGATTTTCATAACAAAGTACCTTTTATGGCGATGCTGGCAGTGGTGATGATTTTTGTATTCACCTCAATTGATCCACCGATTACCCTGTTTGGCGGTTTTATGCTTTACGCCCTGTCTGGTCCCGTATTAAGTCTGCTGCGACGCTTTAGAAGGCGTGGAAGGGCAGATAAGTTATAAGAAATTCTTGCCGCGAAGGACGCAAAAGACGCGAATGTAAAAAACAAATAAAAAAAGTTATTCTTTGCGCTATTCGCGTCCTTCGCGGCAAATATTTTTTGGTTGTTTTATGTTTTGTCAGGGTTGATGATTAGTTTATGTGGCGCTTCAGGAAAAGCGGAAGGATTGAATAAAGCTTCCTTTAAGGTAGTAAAAATAGATGCTACTAACCCCGAACGGCAACTGGTTATTGATGACATCAGTCAGCATCAACATGCAATACCACTTCCGGTTCCGCTTCCATCCTGTGAATAGCATTCGTTAAGTCGATCTTGTACGGGTTTTCTGTGTTTTGCTGTTTCAGGGTGTAGCCTTCACCATTCTCATTCTGTATATATGCTGCCCAGGGCACAAACTTGGTAAGCGGGAATAACTGGTCGGCTCTTGGTGAGATATCAATATGAATACCTGAGATGAAGACGACTTTTTTGCCACGATAAGCTTTTTCTTTGACGATGGTTCTGAAGGTGCGATCAAACTCTGCCTGGGTGTTCACCTGTTCCGCCGACACGACCATGATTGAACGGGAATGTGCCAAAATGCTTGGCGATCAGTATTATCGGATACCCCTGGTTTTCATCCGAACAGAACGCTCGTGAAGGCATGACATCGTTTGGCTTTATTCCCAGAGACAGTCACAAATTAAATAAGCGGGGCGCAAAATCACTATAACGCATCGCCATATGATCGATTTTAAAACTGTGGATAATGTTTTTTGTCATGGCTTAATTTCATTCGATTTTGTTGATGATGCCAGAGTGTTATTTAAGGCAACTTTGATTAATTATCATAAAGTTCTGCGGGCTTTCAAGCGTACAAAAAAAAATCATATTTTGGCAAGGCATGTTTCGCAATGAATGCCCAGAAAAGTTAATCATGGGCCTTCATAAGAAGCATAACGCAGCCAGGTTTATACTTACTCGGGTGCGCTTGAAAGCCCGCCCCATACGGCGTTGCCCAATAACCTGACTCTGCGTTATTGCTTTTCACCATACAATAAGTATGCTTTCAAACCAATGCCTTGATTCAGGTTATTGGGCAACGCCAGAATTTATGATTATTAATCAGAGTTGCCTTAACTGTATAATCGGATATTAACAGAAGTTCGAACACTTGATTAACTGGCATAGACTGTTCAGCTGTGTAGTAGTGATCGAATGCAGATTGATTCAATCGCTGTAAAAAGGACGTAAGGCATTATTTTCAAGGAGGGATCATACATGAAACATTACTTAATTATATTATTTACCCTGTTAGCTGCATCATTTTCGTCGATATCAGTTGCAAGCGAAGTTCTACCAGTCAAAGACACGCCTGCTAAAACTCGCCCGGAACTTCAGCTCGCCAATATTTATCAGCCCGGCATTAACCTGCAGGATTACTGGGTCAGTGAAAAACTCGACGGTGTGCGGGCTTACTGGGATGGCAAGCAGCTGGTCTCGCGTCAGGGAAATGTTTTCCAGGCGCCACAATGGTTTACCGATTCTCTGCCCGAATCTGCATTAGATGGTGAGCTGTGGATAGGCAGGAGTCAATTTGAACAGGTTTCTGGATTAGTAAGACGACAGATACCTGACGATGCTCTCTGGCTTAATGTCAAATACATGGTATTTGATTTGCCCGTGAGCGCCTTCCAGGGTTCAGTGCCCGAATCCGCGTTATCTTTTGATGAAAGACTGAAACACCTGGAAAAAATAATAAGCAGTGCCAATGCAGCGCATCTGCAACTGATCAGACAATTCAAGGTTACCAGTCAGGAAGCCCTGATGAATCAGCTTGATGATATTGTCAAGCAGGGCGGTGAGGGTTTGATGCTGCATTTGGGGTCATCGCTGTATCAAAGCGGGCGATCGGATGATCTACTAAAACTTAAAAAATACTTTGATGCAGAAGCTGTGGTGGTCAAACAGATTCCGGGAAAAGGAAAATACCGAGGGATGTTAGGTTCTCTGTTAGTCGAAACGAAGGACAAAAAACTATTCAAGATCGGTTCAGGTTTTACTGATGCACAAAGAAAAAACCCACCGGCTATCGGTTCAACCATCACCTACAAATACTTCGGTTTGAGCAGTAACGGTATTCCACGATTTGCCAGCTTTCTTCGAGTGCGAAATAAGATTTGATGATGCTGGTAATAACCTGTTCTGAAATGAAAAACAAAGGCACCCGATGATTCACACTAACCGGTAATGCCGGTACCGGTAAAACCACATTTCTAAATTATTTTTATGGGTATTTTTATGGGTCAAAAATGGAATTATTCTGGCATCGGGATCCGAACCCAGTGTGTTTAATAAAAAATAGAATGTGATAAGTAAGACTTTATCCTCTTATGCTGCATGATTTGATTGGGTACAATGCTCACATTTGAATACTTTATTACATTTAACTGAAGACAGATGAATATGAATTACAAAATAGCATTACTGGCAGGTGACGGCATCGGGCCTGAGATTATGAAAGAGGCTGTAAAGGTTTTAGAACTGATTCAGCAGCGCAATAATGTTGAGTTTGAACTTATGCCGGCTTTATTTGGTGCCAGTGCTTATTTTGATTGTGGTAATCCTTTTCCTGATGAAACCATAGCCATATGTGATCAGGCCGATGCTATTTTGAAAGGCACGATTGGTCTGTCTCATGAGGATTCAAAAAAAATC
This sequence comes from uncultured Gammaproteobacteria bacterium, assembly GCA_963768215.1. Taxonomy (GTDB): domain Bacteria; phylum Pseudomonadota; class Gammaproteobacteria; order SZUA-229; family SZUA-229. The sequence continues at coordinate 1,982 of CAVYHW010000115.1, read as the reverse complement.
CCTATCGAGCTACAACCGGAACGTGGTGCATTGCTGCCTTTACGTAAGCGATACAACACTTACGCGAATTTCCGTCCGGTTTATTTACCCAAAGAGCTGATTCATTTCTCACCGCTGAAGCCTGAGATTATTGGCGATGGCATCGATATCATGATGGTGCGTGAGCTAGTGGGCGGCCTTTATTTCGGCAACAAAGAGACGGGGGTAAATGAAGCCGGTTTACGTTATGTCCGCGAAACGCTGGAATATGATGAACAACAGATTCGAATGGTTCTGCATCAGGCTTTTAAACTGGCCATGCGCCGCAAGAAGGTACTGCATAATATTCATAAGAGTAATGTACTCAAATCCAGTGTGCTGTGGAATGAAGTATTAGAGGAGGTGGCAGTCGAATATCCAGAGGTCGAAGTGCTGCACCAGCTGGTCGATTCTGCCGCAACCCAGTTATGTTTAAACCCGTGTCAGTTCGATGTGATGGTCATGGAAAATATGTTCGGTGATATTTTAAGTGATCAGGGTGGCGGTATTTTAGGTTCGCTAGGTCTGATGCCTTCCGCCTGTATCGGGCCGGAAAAAGCCTATTATGAACCTTCTCATGGATCGGCCCCGGATATCGCCGGACAGAATATTGCTAATCCGTATTCGATGGTCGGCTCTGTCGCCATGATGCTGGAAAACAGTTTCAATATGCCGGAAGAAGCCAGCAATGTGTGGAATGGCGATGAAAGGAGTATTTGGTGATGGTTTTTCAACGCCTGATCTGTCCCGGCCGGGTAGTGGCGTCAATATGATCAGTACCGATGCTTTCGGTGACAGGATTGTTGAAAAACTGCGCAATATGCCACTGGTAAAGCCTTTATAAACAAAATCAATTTTCACCACAGAGGCACAGAGTACACAGAGAAAAGCTTTATTATTGTTATATGCGCTGTAGGCGCAGCAAACATAAAAACTCGTGTACTCTGGCCTCTGTGGTGAAATGCATCTTTAGTTTTTGACTGTCAGCTCAGGTTTGGGCCAATACCGATTACTCCCGGCTGTGCAACTGAATATTAATAAGCCGGATGGTTGCGGTGATGGCAGCTAACACCTGGTTAGAATGAACCCCGCGGGTTTTTATCGGTTTATTGCCGGAGTCCCAGGTAATAATACATTCCGTCAGGGCTGCCGTATTCCCACCTTTGGGAATACGCACTTCAAAGTCAGTTAAATCGGGCAAGGTATATTCATACTTGCTCAGTACCTTTGATATTGCATCGATAAAGGCATCAAAACCACCATTACCCGAGCCAGACGAGCGATGTGTCTTGCCTTTGATATCAACCATGATACTGACCGTTGACTCCAGTTTTAAACTGCTGTTGATTGAACAATCCAGTAGTTTAATATGGTGGTAGTCATGACTTTCCAGCACATCAGAAATAATAAAGGGCAGGTCATATAGCGTAACCTGCTGCTTGCTCTGGCCTAATTTTCGAATTCTTGACAGCACTTTCGCCTGGTTCTCCGCTGATAATGAAAGACCTAACTCTTCCAGGTTTTTTGCCAGTGAGGCTTTGCCGCTCATTTTACCCAGTGCGTAACTACGCTTTCTGGCAAAACGTTCCGGGCTAAGGCGCGTTTCATACAGCCCGCCTTTTTGATCACCATCCGCATGGATGCCAGCGGTTTGAGTAAAAACATCTGCGCCCACGATTGGCGCATTGGCTGAAACCCATTTTCCGGAAAAGTTTTCCACCATATTGCTAACCTGCACGATACTGGTTTCATCGATAGAGGTGTGTACATTCATTTTATCACGCAGCACCACTTCCACTTCCGCCAGTGAAGCATTTCCCGTGCGTTCACCCAGGCAGTTAATCGTACAGTGGATACCGCTCACACCGGCTTTTACCGCGGCCATTGCATTAGCAACCGCCAGTCCGTAATCATTATGTGGATGAAAGTCAAACTTTGCCAACGGATAACGGCTGACCATGTCT
>CAVYHW010000114.1:0-10492 GCA_963768215.1 uncultured Gammaproteobacteria bacterium | reverse complement strand
TGCCTGTTACTGGTTCAGTTCAGCCGTCTTGCTATCATAGCGGCCGCCGGCGCATATTGTACCCTGCGCACCAAGCTCCTTGGTGACCCATTCAAACACGGTTTTACAATAATAATCCAGCCCACGTACCAGGCGGGTATTAACAGTGTATTCAATACCGGTAGCATCTAAACTGGCTTTTAGTTTATCAAATTGCTGGCGGGATTCATCATCCAGATGCTCCATCAGTGCCGGGGCATTATCCAGCATCTCTTTCATCGCAGGATTTTTGCTGTCAAGAATACGTAATGGATTGCTTTCAAGACGACGCAGGCTGTCTTCATCCAGTAACTCTCGATGTTGATTTAAATAATCAACCAGTATCTGTTTATACTCTATTCTTGTCTGAGTTGTTCCCAGCGTATTAAGTTCCAGGCTGACGTTTTTCAGGCCCAGCTGTTTCCATAACCGGGCGCCAATCAATATCAACTCGGCATCAATGTCCGGCGTAGGAATGCCAAAAACTTCAACACCAAATTGATGAAACTGACGATAGCGACCTTTTTGCGGACGTTCATGCCTGAACATGGGCCCGTTGTACCATAATCGCCGTACCTGGTTATGCAACAGGCCATGCTGTATACCAGCGCGTACACAGCTGGCTGTACCTTCTGGCCGTAAGCTCAACTTGTCACCATTACGATCTTCAAAAGTATACATTTCCTTTTCAACAATATCGGTAACTTCACCGATAGAGCGGCAGAACAGGTCTGACGATTCCACTAAGGGCATACGAATTTCCTTATAACCATAACTACTCATTAGCTGGCGAATAATCGCTTCAAATGCCTGCCAGCGAAAACTGTCGTCAGGCAATACATCATGCATGCCACGAATGGACTTTATAAGTTTAGACATGGATATATTTAGCCATTTATTTGTATCTGATTTTTTATTGCTGAATTTTCAGGTCTGATTTTAAGTGAGGACGATAAAGTTAAGATGTTCCATAAAAATTAATAGTGGAAAATTACTAGTGGAAAATTACTTTTTCCTGTTCGATTGAAACATTAAACCTTGCTGTATTGTTTGGACGAATTCGATCCGACATATCGATTTCAAGACCATTTATGGCCGCTTTTGTTGTTCTGGCATTACCCATTGAAACATAAAATGGCGCCTTGCCATGAAGAACCTTACCACCACCTTCAGGCAACATATTATAAAACAGACGTTTTTTATTAGCATCTCGAACTTCCAGCCATGAGCCTTTTTCAGCAAAAAACTCAATGCGGTCCTGTGGGCCTTCATCACTGCTCATTTCCTGCCCTACTTCAGTTTCGGCTTCAGTTTCGGCTTCAGTTTCGGCTTCAGTTTCGGCTTCAGTTTCGGCTTCAGCTACAGGCTCAACTTCCAGCTCGGGCACAGACTCTAAAATGCCGGGCTCAACAATAGATTTTTCGGCAGGGCCAGATACATCTACAGGCGTTATCACTTCGTCTTCTTCAGCTATTGATGCAGCATTATCTGCCTGCGGTAAAATCAATTCGTCATCATCTGTCAAACGCGCATTCTGCTCGATTGTGACAGGCTCATCACCAGAATCGTCGCCAGTATTCAGGCCAGGTGAATCCAGTGAGTTACCGGTAAAACTACGTTCTTTTGTTTCAAGCTGATTTTCCATAATATTGGCTTTTTTCTGATAGTACTGAAATCCGCCATAGATTAACGCAGCAATACTGACAACAATTAAAAATACTGTTACTGTTTTTATCAATGGTGACTGGCTATTCTTCTCATTGGGTAAATTTGACCTTGATTTTAATTTTTCTACACGGTTATGCGGCACAGCACGGTTATAAAGGTCCACTGCACTTTCTTCAGAGATCTCCAGAAATCGCGCATACGCTCGTATATAACCTTTTGCAAACGTTGGCGGTGGCAGTAAACTGACATCACTCGCTTCGATAGCTGAAATCAGCTGTGCAGGAATCTTCAGGTGTCTGCTTATCTGGTCTACAGTGTAATTTTGAGATTTACGCGCTGCAGCCAGCACTGAGCCAAAATCACAACTGTTATCGTTTATCTCACTTTCTGAATTGCTCATTACGCGCCTGCGCCTCTACCCAGCCAGCCTCATCCGAGTCTGGAAAGTCGTTTATTAACTGTCGTGCATATTTCATATAATGATCTTTTGCACCCAATGCTTTCTCGGCCTGTATCTGGATCCATAAGCTTTCTGCGCTGGCTGACTTGACCGAATGATAACGTTGTATATATGCCCGCGCCATCAGATATCTTTCTGTTTTAACGCCGACTTCAGCCATTGATATCAACGAACCGGGCAAATCAGGTTGTACCCTGAGTGATTTTCGTAACAGTGCTTCAGCTTTTTCATATTCCTGCTGTTTTATATAACAACTGCCCGCGTTGCTTTGTGCAAGATAAAGTGATTCATAAAATGGATTACTATAGGCCAGTTTCAGCTTTTCCTGTGCTTCATCAAGTTTGCCAATGGTGCATAAAAATGCGCCATAACTATTTAATAACTCAGGATCTTCGGGATTTATTTCCAGGGCTTCGTTATATTTTTCTTCAGCCTCTTCTTTCAATCCAAGTAAAGCATACAGGTAAGCCAGTGTTTTATATGCTGTTAGATTCTTCGAATTCTGCTCAATAGCTTTTTCAAGCTTTTCTTTTGCAGGTTTATATTGCTGGCGTTGTATATAACCAACCGCAAGTTTGGTATTTAATTCGGAAGCTTCTTTCAGATTAACCTTTGTGGTTACTCTGTCAGGCTTTTGCTCAAAACTTGCCGTTGTAGTTGTGCAGGCTGCCAGGAATAAACTTATGCAGATTGTTATAATTATTTTTTTAAGCATATATCATTTCATCCCATATCTGGGTTCAATAAAGCGGCGATGCCGGCGACTTTTGTCTTCAATTTGTCCTGCAAGCTGGCCACAGGCTGCGTCAATGTCTTCGCCCCGAGTTTTACGTATCACGGTTGTCATACCGGCTTTATGCAATATCTCAGCAAATCGTGACACAGCCTGCCTGGATGACGTTTTATAACCTGAACCTTCAAATGGATTAAACGGAATAAGGTTCATTAATGCGGGAATGCCCTTTAATAACTTAATGAGCGCACGCGCATGTTCAGGTTTGTCATTAATTCCATCTAACAATACATATTCAAAGGTTATTCTTGAGCGTGTATTCTGTTTTTCAATAAACCGACGACAGGCCGCCATTAATTCTTTCAACGGGTATTTTTTATTGACCGGCACTAACTCATCACGCAGTTCATCATTGCTCGCATGTAATGACACCGCCAGCCGCATATCCAGCGTATCGCCCAGGCGATCTATAGCGGGAACAACACCTGCTGTACTTACCGTAACACGGCGTTTACTTAAACCGTAAGCAAAATCATCCATCATAATGGATACGGCGCTGACCACATTATCAAAATTCAACAGCGGTTCACCCATGCCCATCATTACCACATTGGTGATTTTTCGTCCCGGTTTCTTTTCTTCTTCCAGTAGATGAGATGCAAGCCAGAGCTGAGAAATAATTTCAGCCGTGCTGAGGTTTCGGTTGAACCCCTGACGTCCGGTTGAACAGAAACTGCAATCTAAAGCACAACCGACCTGTGAAGACACACACAAGGTTCCGCGATCATCCTCCGGAATAAAAACCGCTTCGATATGATTACCGTCCGCCAACTGCAATAACCATTTACGTGTACCATCTTTTGAAAGCTGATCTTTTACTACCTGGATATTTTGGATACAGCTGATTTCAGTCAGCTGATTACGTAAATCTTTAGCAAGGTTGTTCATCTGCTGAAAATCAGTCACACCCAGCTGGTGGACCCACTTCATTACCTGGGTGGCGCGGAATTTTTTATCGCCCATAGCAATAAAAAATGCTTCAAGCGCCGCTCTGTCCAGACCAAGCAGGTTTGTACGCTGCAAATCGAACGGGACCTGCCGGGCCGTCTGAACGTCAAGTTGTGGTTGCACTTCATTCATCCGGGAAATATTACATGATTATTGGGGAAGAACCTATGTTTTATCCACAGATGAACGCAGATAAACACAGATAAAAAAACAAATTTATGTTTAAAGAATCTGTAATTTCGTATTACGCGGGATGGAAATAATATTTATTATTTTGCTCTTATCTGTGTTTATCTGCGTTCATCTGTGGATAAATGAATTTTTTCAAGCTTCTTTTTCTTCCATCCACGCCAGCTGAATCGCTTCCAGAATGCGCTCACCCGAGTGCTCCGGGTCATCATCAAAGTCTTCCAGCTCTATCACCCACTGGCGAAGATCAACAAAATTCACGGATCTGGGATCAACATCTGGATGGGTTTCATCCAGTTCTATTGCGATGTCCAGACTATCTACCCATTTCAATGCCATAACCTGCTCCCCTCTATTAATCTTATGGATCAACCCTAGTGATTTTCAGAAACCATGTTAATGGTATATTTTGGAATTTCTATAACCAGGTCCTCATCACCAACAATGGTCTGGCAGCTCAAACGTGAATCAGGGTCCAGTCCCCAGGCCTTGTCCAGCATGTCGTCTTCATCGTCCGTATTTTCGTTTAGTGAATCCATACCTTCACGAACATAAACATGGCATGTGGTGCAGGCACAGGACTTTTCACAGGCATGTTCTATCTCGATATGGTTCTGCAAAGCAGCATCACATATTGATATACCGGGTTCAGCTTCAATGACCATACCATCGGGGCATAGCTCTTCATGTGGTAAGACGATAATTTGCGGCACGTTAAGACTCCTCTGTTTCTGCTTTTGTGCCCGCTTTTGCACCCGCGTCTGAGTGCGACTCGGAAGCATACTCATCGATTGAATGTCCCTGCATGGCAGTCTTGATATTGGAATTCATACGACGGGCAACATAATCTATACAACTGGTTTCTAAATCCTCTATGGCCTGCTTTATTTTCTTCATATCAGGGTCAGATTTCACCTCAACCAGTACTGAACGTTTTTGTGCAATCTGTGATTTCTCCTGCGCTGATAACAGCTGATCACCATCAACCGCAAGCGCAGAATCCAGGGCCTCAAGTACACGATCTGCTTCTACCTGTTGTTCGCGTAACAATCTTGACTGCATATCATCTTCTGCATGTTCAACGGATTCACGCAACATGGTTTCAATTTCTGCATCACTTAAACCATATGAGGGTTTAACATCAATGCTGGCTTCGACCCCGCTGTTTTCTTCCCTGGCGCTGACAATCAATAAACCATCAGCATCAACCTGAAAGGTGACTCGTATTCGTGCAGAGCCTGCCACCTGTGGCGGAAACCCACGCAACTCAAAACGCGCCAGTGAGCGACTATCGCTAACCAGTTCACGTTCGCCCTGCAGTACATGGATCGCCATTGCGGTCTGACCGTCTTTATAGGTGGTAAAGTCCTGTGCTTTAGCAGCAGGAATTGCGGTATTACGATAAATGATCTTTTCAACCAGGCCGCCCATGGTTTCAATACCCAGTGATAATGGAATGACATCAAGCAATAACATTTCATCATCAGGTTTGTTACCGACCAGTACATCTGCCTGTAAAGCAGCCCCGGTTGCAACGACTTTGTCCGGATCGATACCGGTTAACAGTTCACATTGAAAAAAGTCAGCAACCATTTCTCGAACCAGTAATGTTCGCGTTGAACCACCGACCATCACGACTTCGCTAATCTCGTCCTTATCAATGTTGGCGTCTCTTAAAGCACGAGAACAGGACATCAATGTTTTTTTCACTAACGGCATTAATAATTCTTTTAAAGTTAAACGGTCCAGTGTTCCCTGCCATTTACCGCTTATATTATCGCTATCAACATCGATGTTGATTTCAACACTTTCGGTTTCGGCCAGCGCTTCTTTTGCCAAACGCGCCTGCTGCATAATTAAACGTTTTATTTCGGGACTGTTATCACTGGAGATATTGAACTGTTTAATAATCCACTGGGCAATTACATAATCGAAATCATCGCCACCGAGAGAACTGTCCCCTCCAGTAGCAAGCACTTCGAAAACACCTTTATTTAAGCGTAAAATTGATATATCAAAGGTGCCACCACCAAGATCATAAACTGCAATAACGCCGTCATTACCGGTATCGAGACCGTAAGCAACGGCAGCAGCAGTTGGTTCATTTAACAGGCGCAATACCTCAATACCAGCCAGTCGCGCGGCATCTTTGGTTGCCTGTCGCTGTGCATCATCAAAGTAGGCTGGAACGGTTATTACTGCACCATTTAACTCACCACCTAAAGTTTCCATCGCTCGCTGTTTAAGCACTTTCAAAATTTCAGCAGAAACCTCAACCGCACTGACATCACCAGTGCGCGTCCTGATCCTGGGTACGGAACTATCAGTTTCGGCAAAAGTGTATGTGTAGTGCTCATCTTCAGTAGAGATGTCCTCAATACCACGCCCCATAAAACGTTTTGCAGAAACAATGGTATTTAATGGGTCACTGACACTAAACTGTTGTGCTTTTGAACCAACATCTACCTGCTTTTCACCATAGTGGACCACGGATGGCAACAAATGCTGTCCATCAGCATCAGGCAGTGTACTGGCGGTGCCACTGCGCACGGTGGCAACCAGTGAATTGGTTGTGCCCAAATCAATACCTACCGCAAGCCGGTGTTGATGTGCGGTAGTTGATTCTCCTGGTTCTGCTATTTGTAAAAGTGCCATAGGATTTACTTTTTAGATTGTAAGGTGTGCAGTTTCTTTGCCTGCCCAGCATTACTGTTAATTCATTAATTCGTCTTCAATATTTGCTGTTAGCGCATTAACTTCGTTTTTTGCTTTTTTCAAAAACTGTAGTTTTCGAATCCACTCACGCGCATCTTCAAACTGTCCTGTTTCATAAGATCCGGCAAAACCAAGCATCATCTCTTTCGTTGCGTTTTTTATTTCTTCTGTTATTGATTCAAGCGTAGAGAGTGGATCATCTTCCGCTTTTTGAAAATTTTCTCTTACCTGCTCCAGCCTTTCACGCATCTCGAGCTGTTGCATTAAAAACGCGGCATCCATGGTGGTCTCATTTTCAAGACTGATATCCACTGCTTTTAATTTCAGTAAATAAGCTGCCCGTAATACCGGATCGCTTAAAGTCGTTTTTGCTTCATTAATCCACGAGGTACGCTGCATCGACAGGCGTTTTTCCTGATCAGAGCCTTGAGCAAACCTGTCCGGGTGGACCTGTTTTTGTAATTTCATATATTGCTGCTGAATCTGTGCTAAATCTACATCATAAGAAACAGGCAGATCAAACAACTCGAAAAAGTTGCTAGTTAGAATATCTTTTGGCACAGCGATACTTAAAAAAAGAATTAAACAGTAAAGCTTTCACCACATCCACAGGCGGCTTTTTCTTTTGGATTATTAAACTTAAAACCTTCGTTTAATCCGTCCCTGGTATAATCAAGTTCAGTCCCATCAATATAAACCAGGCTTTTTTTATCGACAATAACCTTTACCCCGGAATCCTCAAACACTTCATCTTCCGGGTTAACTTCATCAACAAACTCGAGCACATAAGACATGCCGGAACAGCCCATCGTTTTCACACCCAGACGCAAACCAACACCTTTACCTCGACTATCAAGGAAAGCTCTTACACGTTCGGCAGCAGGTTCAGTTAATGTTATAGCCATGTCGATATCTCTACGAAAATAAGTAATTAGTGCTTTTGTTTGTAATCAGCGATTGCTGCATTAATAGCATCTTCGGCTAATACCGAGCAATGAATCTTAACCGGTGGCAACGCCAGTTCCTCAGCAATCTGTGTGTTCTTGATTGCCTTTGCTTCCTCCAGTGTTTTACCTTTGACCCATTCAGTCAACAGAGAACTTGAAGCAATCGCACTGCCGCAACCATAAGTTTTGAAGACAGCGTCTTCAATCACACCTTCATCACTAACTTTAATCTGTAATTTCATTACATCACCACAGGCAGGCGCACCCACCATGCCGGTACCAATATCATCGGCATTTTCAAAACTGCCAACATTTCGTGGATTTTCATAATGATCTAAAACTTTTTCACCGTATGCCATATTTAATACCTTCTTTAGTTTTTAGGCTGTTAACTGATAACTTAAAACTTTCAACTTATAACTTCGCTTAATGTGCCGCCCATTCTATACTATTGAGATCAATACCATCTTTATACATATCCCAAAGTGGTGACAGTTCACGCAGTTTTTCTACAGCTTTGCGGACATATTTGATCGTACGGTCAATCTCTTCTTCTGTCGTATAACGACCCATGGTGAAACGTATCGAACTGTGCGCCAGCTCATCATTACGTCCCAAAGCGCGCAAGACATAACTTGGTTCCAGGCTGGCCGATGTGCAGGCGCTACCACTGGAAATTGCCAGGTCCTTTAATGCCATCAACAGGCTTTCACCTTCAACATAGTTAAAACTGATATTGATGTTACCGGCGATTCGATGATCGATGTCACCATTAATATAAACTTCTTCCAAATCCTTAACGCCGTCATACAGTTTATTTCTAAGTTTTAATAATCTTTCATTTTCAGCAGCCATCTCTTCTTTTGCGATCCTGAATGCTTCACCCATACCGACGATCTGATGCGTAGCCAGCGTACCAGAACGCATACCGCGCTCATGGCCGCCACCGTGCATCTGTGCCTCCAGGCGAACGCGTGGCTTTCTCTGTACATAGAGTGCACCAATACCTTTAGGGCCATAAATCTTATGCGCCGAGAAACTCATCAGATCAACGGGCAGTTCTTCCAGGTTGATTTCAACTTTTCCTGGGCTCTGTGCAGCATCAACATGGAAGATTATTTTTCTTTCGCGACAGATTTTACCGATGGCTTCGATATCCTGAATCACACCGATCTCATTGTTAACATGCATGATAGAAACAAGCGTGGTGTCGGGACGTAAAGCATCTTCAAGCACCTTAAGGTCTATTAAACCATTTGGCATCGGGTCAAGGTAAGTAACCTCGTAACCTTCACGCTCTAACTGACGGCAACTGTCCAGTACGGCTTTATGTTCAGTCTTACAGGTAACAATATGTTTACCGCGTTTCTGATTGAAGTGAGCCACACCTTTTATTGCCAGGTTATCAGATTCGGTTGCACCCGAAGTAAAAATAATTTCCTTCGGGTTAGCACCAACCAGGTCAGCGATATGTTTACGGGCGTTTTCAACCGCAGCTTCTGCCGCCCAGCCAAAACTGTGGCTACGTGACGCCGGATTACCAAAGCTACTCTCTGGCCCCATATACTTAAGCATCTCAGCAACAACACGTTCATCTATTGGTGTGGTCGCAGAATAATCTAAATAAATTGGTTTTGTTGTTTGTTCAGTCACTCTAATCACCTTGCATGTTAAACAGTCGCAGCCACCATCACTGGCGAATGCTGATTTATTTCAATTATGTCATTCAATGCTGTTAGCAAAGCCTCAACATCTGACACTGTATTGTTCTTTCCAAAACTCACGCGTATCGCTGAGTTTGCCAGATCATCAGGCACCTTCATCGCTTTTAACACATGACTGGCTTCAGTTTTGCCACTGGTGCATGCAGAACCACTGGACACGGCAATTGCTTTCCTGTCCAGCTGCATCAGTAAAGTTTCACCATCGAAACCTTTAACACCAAACTGTACCGTGTTTGGCAATCGATTTGCCTTTTCTGCGAAGATAGTTACCGCGCTAATTTTTTTCAAACCCCTTTCCAGCTCGTCACGTAAAGCCTGTACCTGCAATCTTCTTGTATGCAATTCAGACAATGCTAATTCTGCCGCCTTTCCGAAACCGACAATGGCCGGCACATTTTCAGTGCCTGCACGTAAATTCTTTTCCTGCGAACCACCAAACTGTAACTTTGATATCGGTAACTTTTTATCAATAACTAATGCACCAACGCCTACAGGCCCATACAATTTGTGCGCCGAGATCGTCATTGCATGTACACCACTTTCAACAAAATTCAGTGGTATTTTTCCCGCTGCCTGTGATGCATCGGTATGAAAAAAACAGTTACGTTTACGTGCAAAATCAACTAATGGCGATAAGTCCTGTATCACGCCAGTTTCATTGTTCGCAGACATGACTGATATTAGAGATGTCTGTTCAGTTATCACCTGCTCGACAGCCTGCAGATTAATATTGCCATTTTCATCAACAGCTATGCTGTCTACAGCCAGCCATAAATGTTGCGCCGGTTCTAATAACGACATATGCTCAATTGCGCTAATTGCAATATGACCACATGTCTTTTTCATAGCAAGTCGATGGCTGAATCCCTGAAGTAATAAATTGTTCGATTCTGTGCCGCCGCTGGTAAAAACCACCTGTTCCGCCCTGGCACCAACCAGCTGTGCAACCGACTCTCGCGCCTGTTCAATGGCGTCTTTCTGCAAGCGTCCAAAGCGGTGTACACTCGACGGGTTACCCGGCAATTCGTGC
>CAVYHW010000113.1:0-6326 GCA_963768215.1 uncultured Gammaproteobacteria bacterium | reverse complement strand
AAGAGAGATACGAATGGTGTCACCGATGCCATCATGCAATAAAATGCTGAGCGCTGCGGTTGATGCAACGATGCCCTTTGAGCCGATGCCTGCTTCGGTAAGCCCGAGGTGAAGAGCATAGTTGTCACGTTGCGCCAATGAACGATAAACAGTTATCAGATCCTGTACGATACTCATTTTGCATGACAGAATAATTTTGTCTTTTGCCAGGCCGATAGTTTCTGCCTGTTTTGCACTGTCAAGCGCAGAACGTATAACGGTTTCCAGCATTACATTATGTGAATCATCTGGTGCTTCAAGTGCAGCGTTTTCATCCATTAACTGGGCCAGTAGTGACTGGTCCATGCTGCCCCAGTTGACGCCAATTCTTACCGCCTTGTCATATTTGCAGGCAAGTTCAATCATGGTGGCAAATTGTGTATCGTGTTTTTTACCCTTGCCGACATTGCCCGGGTTAATTCGATATTTTGCCAGTGCCTGAGCGCAGTCAGGATAATCAGTTAACAGTTTATGGCCATTAAAATGAAAATCGCCAATGAGCGGTACGTGGCAGTGACTTTCGTCTAGTTTTTCGCGAATGCGGGCAACGGCTGCGGCGGCATCGGCATCATTGACTGTTATGCGTACCAGTTCAGAGCCAGCATTAGCGAGCTGCATGACCTGTTGAGTTGTCGCGGCCACATCGGCTGTGCTGGTATTAGTCATGGATTGCACGACAACGGGTGCTGTTCCACCCACAATAATATCACCAACATTTACCGGGTTTGTTTTATGACGAGGCTTGTAGCAGTCGGAAAAATTCATAAATAGCAGCGGCATAAATAGCAGTGGTGTTAAAAAGCCTAAATTTTACCACTGATATGCCATCTTAAGCTGATAAACTAAATGTTTTTATACAGAAGATAAAGGGGTTATGAAAATAGGTTTTTTAATCAATCCATTTGCCGGTATTGGCGGTGCGGTTGCACTTAAAGGCAGCGACGGCAAGGACATAGTGGACCAGGCTTTATCGCGTGGGGCACAACCACAGGCTGAAAAACGCGCCAAGGCCGCCATGCAGCTTATAACCACTGCTAATGAGATTTCAATATTTACTGCGTCCAGCTCAATGGGAGAGGATGTGTTGCGTGCGCTTAATTTACCCTGTGAAGTCGTATATAAAACTGGTACACAAACTTCGGCAATGGACACAAAAAATGCTGTTCGCAAGTTTGTGAAAAAAAATGTGGACTTGATTGTATTTGCCGGTGGTGATGGTACCGCACGTGATGTGCTGGATAGTCTGGGTGGTGAGTTAAATTCTTCAATCCCTGTTATCGGTATCCCGGCAGGTGTAAAAATGCATTCAGCAGTATATGCTGTTACGCCATCACGTGCTGGTGAATTAATTAATCTGATCCTTGATGGCGAGCCGATGTCATTACATGAAGCCAAGGTAATGGACCTGAATGAGCAGGCCTTTCGCGAAAATATAGTTAAGGCAAAATGTTATGGTTATTTATCTGTTCCGGTTGATGATACAAGAATGCAATCGAGCAAACAGGGTGGTTTGAATTTTCATGATATTGCTGTGCAGGAAATAGCCGCTGACATTATTGAAAACATGGAGCAGGATGTTTTCTATTTGATTGCTTCAGGCTCCACTACGGCTGAAGTAATGGACCAGCTTTTTTTGCCGAATACCTTGCTGGGAGTTGATATTGTTTGTAATCAGGAATTGATTGCAAGTGATGTTGATGAACAGACGATATTAAAAATAATTAATCATCATCCGGTGAAAATAGTGGTCAGTATTATCGGTGGTCAGGGGCATGTATTCGGACGTGGAAATCAGCAATTGAGTGCAGAAGTAATTCATCATGTGATTGATCAACATACAGGGCGAGATAATATTATAATAATTGCCACGAATGAAAAGTTGCGGTCACTGGATAAACGGCCAATGATAGCGGATACAGGTGATGCTGCTCTGGATAAACGGCTGGCAGGTTTGTATCCTGTGATAACAGGATATCAGCAGAAGACTTTGTATAAGTTAAATTAATTACATAATATTAAAATATACGAAGAAAAAGCTTCTTTGGTCCGCAAATGAACGTGAATAAACGCAAATAAAAAACTTCTTTTGGCTTTATGCGTGGTAAAAAGACAGGTACTTAAAATGCAAGATGTAGAATTTGTAAATGGTTTACTTGATTTCATTAAAAAATCACCAACTCCGTTTCATGCGGTAAAAACCATGAGTCAGATACTGGAGCAGGCCGGTTTTAAACGTTTGCATGAAACTGAGCAATGGTCACTACAGAGTAAGCAACAGGGTGAGCGTTTTTACGTTACCAGGAATGGGTCATCGATAATTGCCTTTCAGTTAAATAATTCACCCGTTGAAAATGGTATCAGAATAGTTGGGGCACACACAGACAGCCCCTGTCTGAAAGTTAAACCAAACCCGGAAATTATTAATAATCACTATTTGCAACTGGGTGTTGAGGTTTATGGCGGGGCTTTGCTTAATCCGTGGTTTGACCGTGACCTGTCATTAGCCGGCCGGGTCAGTTTTCTAAATGAAGAGGGCGCCATAGATCACCAGCTAATAGACCTGGAAAAAGCAATTGCGGTCATTCCCAGCCTGGCTATTCATTTAGATAAAGATGCGAACATTAACCGTTCGGTAGATCAGCAAAAACATTTACCGCCGGTATTGATGAAACTGCCAGAAAATGAAGTTGAATCACAGGTTGATTTCAAAGAGATGCTATTAAAAATAGTGAATTCCAACATAGAGCAGGCCAGTGCAGAGCAGGCGGATGTTAAGCAGTTCCCGGCAGTCAAGGTGCTGGATTACGAGTTAAGTTTTTATGATGTACAGCCACCGGCGGTCATTGGTCTTCATGATGACTTTATAGCGAGTGCTCGTCTGGATAATCTGTTGAGTTGTTACACCGGCCTGGTGGCATTAATGGACAGTGATAGCAGGCAAAATACATTACTGGTCTGTAATGATCATGAAGAAGTCGGCAGCATGTCAGCGGCTGGTGCACAGGGGCCGTTTTTGAAGTCTGTCCTGGAAAGAATGTGTGACAGTGACGAAGATGTTTCTCGTCTGGTTGCAAATAGCGTGATGATTTCTGCTGATAACGCGCATGGTGTTCACCCTAACTATGCAGATAAACATGATGCTAACCATGGACCAACACTTAATAATGGCCCGGTAATAAAAGTAAATTCAAATCAGCGTTACGCCAGTAACAGCGAAACCAGCGCCCTGTTTAGATACCTGTGTGAGCTTGCTGATGTTCCCGTGCAATCTTTTGTTGTGCGCTCAGATTTGGCCTGCGGTAGTACAATTGGCCCCTTAACAGCGAGTGCGATAGGAGTGAAGACGGTTGACGTTGGTGTACCAACCTTTGCCATGCATTCAATTCGCGAACTGGCAGGGCGCTGGGATACCTTTTATTTGTATCGTGTGTTTAAACAGTTTTACAGCTAAGAAATATCAACGTTTTTTAACACGAATTGATTAATATTAATGGCAAAAATTCTGGTGTGCACTAAGCTATTATTATCTTGATGATTATTTCTAAAAGATTATCGTTGTAGGATCAATCAGCGAAATAGGCGAATATTATTGCACAAGGTACATTATTGATATTTGTTACTAGTTTTTTTCATAGCGCAAGACCTGTTTAAGCCGACCATTAATGAATGGTTGGCTTTTTTTTGTCCATAACATTTTTGATTTCTACCTGTTTTACTGATTGGATTTTTTATGTGGTTTTTTAAAATATATGAACATTTCAGTGTGATAAGCATATATACTTATTTATAATTGAAATATGTTTGTTAAGTCTCTGAAATTAATAGAATGCGAACTCTGAAAAAATCTCAAAAACTGGATTCCGTCTGTTATGACATTCGTGGGCCAGTCCACCGTGAAGCACGTCGACTGGAAGAAGATGGGCACAAAATCCTGAAACTAAACATTGGTAATCCTGCGCCATTTGGTTTTGACGCGCCTGAAGAAATTGTTCAGGACATGATACACAATGTACCTGTGTCACAGGGTTACAGCGATTCCAGGGGACTCTTTTCCGGTCGCAAAGCAGTGATGCAATATTGTCAGCAAAAGGGCATTGCTAATGTAGATATTAACGATGTATATCTTGGTAATGGCGTCAGTGAACTTATTGTGATGTCGATGCAGGCGTTAATCAATAATGGCGATGAAGTACTCATTCCGGCGCCTGATTATCCTTTATGGACGGCTGCAGTCAGTCTCTCTGGCGGAAACCCGGTCCATTATATGTGTGATGAATCTTCAGAATGGTACCCGGATATAGATGATATAAAATCCAAAATATCTGATAAAACACGCGGTATCGTAATCATAAATCCGAATAACCCAACAGGTGCAGTCTATCCTAAAGAAGTGCTTGAAAGTATCATCGAGGTTGCCAGAGAGCATGAATTAATCGTTTTCTCAGACGAGATTTATGACAAAATTCTTTATGATGATGCTGTGCATTGTTCAACTGCATCACTGGCCGATGATGTTTTTTTTATAACCTATAACGGTTTGTCAAAAGCCTATCGTGTTGCAGGTTTTCGTGCCGGGTGGATGGTCGTTAGTGGAGACAAAGCTCACGCCAGTGATTACATTGAAGGCATTGAGTTGCTGGCATCTATGCGTTTATGTTCCAATGTGCCAGGCCAGCATGCGATACAAACTGCGTTAGGTGGTTATCAAAGTATTAATGAATTGATCGCGCCCGGTGGACGCCTGTACCAGCAGCGAGATCTGGCATTATGAAATGCTGTCTTCAATTCCAGGTATTAGCTGCGTTAAACCCAGGGGTGCGATGTATATTTTCGCAAAAATAGATCAGCACAAATATAATATAAAAGATGATGAAAAAATGGTGCTGGATTTATTAACACAGGAAAAAATTCTCATCGTACAAGGTTCAGCCTTTAACTGGCCAGATATGGACCATTTCAGGGTTGTTTTTTTACCGTATGTGGACGAGTTAACTAAGGCGCTGCACTCTATCGAGAAGTTTTTCTCAACTTACAGACAGTAGCGACGTACTCGTGGCAGGATCAGAGACAAAGCTCGCTGATAATCTTTCAATAGTTCAGCAAAACATTCAGCATTGTGCAGAAAAAGCTGGCCGTGATGTCAGCGACATAAGACTTATCGCGGTTTCCAAAACACGTTCACTTGATGAGGTTAAGGCCATTTCCTCATTGGGACAGAATTGTTTTGGAGAAAATACCATTCAGGATGCAATGACCAAGATCCCTTTTATTTATAATAAAGAGGTGGAGTGGCATTTCATTGGGCACTTACAATCAAAGAAAGCAGGCAAGCTACCGGGGTATTTTCAGTGGATCCATTCGGTTGATAGCATCAAACTTGCTCAAAAGCTGTCATCGGCAATGCTGAAATATACAAAGAATTCTGAGCTTAACTGTTTAATACAGGTCAATGTGAGTGCTGAAACATCCAAGTTTGGATTGATGCCTGCAGAGGTAAAACCTTTTTTGAAAGAAATACTGGATCTGCAACTGCCCTGTTTAAACTGGCGTGGATTAATGACGATTGGTGTTAAAGGTGATGAACTGCAAACACGTAGTGCATTTGCCCGGTTAAGAGAGTTACAGCAATCATGTAAAGCAGAATTTGCTGTGGAAAGTTTTGATCAGCTTTCAATGGGTATGAGTGATGATTATTGCCTGGCCATAGAAGAAGGCGCGACCATGGTCAGGGTAGGGACTTCGATTTTTGGTCAGAGAAAATAACAAAGGGCGCATTATAATGCGCCCTTTGTTATTTGTTTAAATAGGCTGCTTAAATAAGCAGCCTGATACACCAGCATGAATAACAGTAATACATCTATTTAACTACACGAGTTTGTCCTGCTGGTGCTGGTTTTTTTCTGTACTGCGGTGGACGTGATTCGTTAATGATTTGACGTATTTCATCCTGTAATTCAGATATTTGCTTCTGTTTTTCCTGGATTTTCTTTCTTGTTTCTATACGTTTTTTCTCTGCGAGTTCGAAGGCAACTTTTTTGGCTTGAAGTATTTTAGCCTGTTTTTCATGTCTGGCTTTCATCTCTGCTTCATATTGTTGACGTCTTGCTTCCATCTCTTTTTCATAAGCCTGGCGACGTTGCATCATCATTTCATAACGTTCTTTTGCCTGCTCCTTTGCCTCAGCAATAGCTGCATTGCGGGCCTCTTCAGAAGACTGATTATCAGCCTGCATACGGGCACGGTTTTTTTCAAAGTCAGCGTTCATGGCAGCTACGCGCTCTTTGTAT
>CAVYHW010000112.1:0-5113 GCA_963768215.1 uncultured Gammaproteobacteria bacterium | reverse complement strand
AATAGTGACGTGCTGCTGTACATGATTGATGTAAGAGAACCATTGTTGGGCAAGTACCTTGATGAAGTCGAAATTTTGAGCATGGCAGGCAAACCACTGCTTCCGGTGTTTAATTTTATCGCTGGCAACAATGAGGCGCTGGTGCGGTGGCGCGAACAAATGGCGCAATTCAATCTGCATGCTGCGCTGGAGTTTGATACCGTCGCTTTTGAAATTGAGGCTGAGAAGCGGCTCTACCAGAAACTGCAAAGCCTGCTTGAACAGCACTACGATGTGCTGCAGGTACTGATCGACTACCGACAGGAAGTATGGAAAAACCTGACTTATGCAGCTGCGCGACGTATTTTTCAATTGCTGGCCGAGGTTGCATGCTATCGAAGTGAAGTAGCGGGAAATGAAGTCGCAGGAAAGGGCGGTATTTCTCAGACCGATGTGAGCTCTATGCAGGACTTTGTGCGTAATGCAGAGCAGCAGGCACTGCAGGATTTGCTGACAATGTTTGCCTTTACTCAACTGGATGTCGAGCTGCAACAATTACCCGTGTCCGACGGGCAATGGGAGCTGGACATTTTTTCACCCCATTTACTGAAGGACTTTGGCTTAAACGCTGGCGCTTCGGCTTTATCGGGCGCCGCAGTTGGGGCAGGTATTGACCTGATGGTTGGTGGTTTGAGCCTCGGCGCGGCGACAATGCTGGGTGCAGTGCTGGGTGCAGGATGGGCAACACTACGGCAATATCAGCAGGAATTAAAAGCCGCATTACGTGGACACAAATGGCTGTGTGTTGATGATAATACTGTCAGCCTGCTGTTCCTCAGGCAGCACAAATTACTGCGTACTCTGATGCGGCGAGGGCATGCAGCCCAGAAAAAAATACAGTTCTCCAGTGGAGAAGAACACTCACTTCCCGAGCAATGGAACAAAGTTTTAACAACTCTGCGACACAACCCGCAATGGCAGTATTCTTCGTCAACTGACGAGGAATATGAGAAGATACAGGCACAGGTTATCGACTGGCTAGTAAACGATAAAAAAGACTGAACATCACTGATGAAGATGTTACAGTGCATGCCATATATAAACGTAACAGCGGCCTCCATAAGCACAAATAGTTTCCAGTTAATCAATGACTTTTATTACTGATATTGTTTTCAAAAACGTTCTCGAATCAAAGATATCAGCGATCAAAGAAATGACCATGCTCAGTACCAATATTGAAGGTGCTGTATCACTCGCCTGGGGCCTGCCATCTTTTCGTACACCGGAGTATATCCGTCAGGGCATAAAACAGGCGCTTGATGAAGATATTGATGCAGGTAAATATACCTTGCCCGATGGCCTGCCTGCTTTGCGTGAATTAGTTGTAGCAGAACACAAACTTAACACCGGCATCCAGCTTGATGCAGAAAAAAATGTAATGATCAGCGCAGGTAATATGCAGGCCTTGAATACGCTGTTTCATACCATGCTTGATCCGGGGGATGAAATCATTCTCACCGACCCGTGTTTCGCATCGCATATCCAGCAGATTAATTTATTTTCAGGCAAATCCGTCTACTGGCCACTGGATGAAGACAATAACTGGTCTCTGGATATTGAACTGCTACCCGATTTAATCACTGATAAAACCCAGGCAATAGTTCTTGTCAGTCCATCAAATCCTACGGGAAAAATATTTAGCAGAGAAGATTTAATCCGTGTTGGTGAAATCGCCAGGCAACACAACATACTGATCATTATTGATGACCCGTATAGTGACTTCGTTTATGAAAACAGGAATAAATATTTTAACCTCGCCAGTGTTGAAGAACTTAAAGAACACGTTGTTTATCTGTACTCGTTTTCAAAGTCTTATGCCATGAGTGGCTGGCGGCTGTCGTATATGGTCATGCCTGCCGAGTTGAAACGAGAAGCGCTCAAAGTACATGATGCCACTATGATTTGTGCGCCGCGTATTTCCCAGTTAGCGGGCATCATTGCATTAAGCCAGCCATCCGATCATAAGCAGGAATTTGAAACAGTCATGGCCAGTCGCAGAGAACTCATCTGCCAGAGACTGAACAATGTAGCGCATGTTTTTTCTTACCAAAAACCCGAAGGCGCCTATTATATTTTTCCAGAAATAATCGCTGTGCATACAAGTTCGAGAGACTTTGCTATTGATTTATTAAACAATGCCAGGGTGTCGGTGACACCGGGCAGCGCGTTCGGACCTTCGGGCGAACATCATGTGAGGATGGCCTACTGCGTCGATGAAGATACCATCAACCTGGCATTTGACCGAATTGAGAAATATTTTAAATCTTAATAGTTGGAGAAAAAGAAAAAACTATTAGATTTGTCCGCAAATACACGCAAATAAAAATCCCAATTATTTATCAATTGCAGGCCTGCACAAAGGCAGGTTACCGGCATCTGTTGCATCAGCTGCCGTTACCGGCAAAACATTATCCCAGCCTGCTAACTTATCATGGTGCAGATGGCCAGTTGGTCTGAATTCACACCTATAACCGGACTCTCAATGATTTCGGCTAAACTATCGATGTCGATCCTAACCGCGAAAAGTGACTTGACTGAATACCTCAGGACGTGAGCCGGACTGTCAGATGGGAACAAACATTATTGGGCAAGAAGATTTAGCCAGCAAACCTTCTTCAGTATCATCCATCAAAGCTCTGTATAAAGGGCCATGTTTATGACGTCCTAAAATAACCAGATCAACAGCTAATCGCTCAGATTCTTTCAATATCGTACTTATTATTGAGCCTTGTACTAACAGAGCTGTAGCGTCAATATTCATATCCTGCATATATTTTTCGAGATGTTGCAGAAAATCATGCTCATGATGAAGCTCTTTTGCGACCTCACGGCGAAACATCTCGCTATCAACATTATAGGGTGGCTCACGTAATGGTGGGGCAACATGGATAATATGCACCTTACTTGAACAAAGGCTTGCCAGTTCAAGAGTTTTTTCCACTATTGGCGATGTGATTGTTGAAGTCCTCACAATCCTTAATAGTCATGAGTATGTTTTTCACTGATAGATACTCCTTTGCTAACAACTCAACCACTGTGACGTTATGCGTGATAATTGCGGTTGCATTTCGATATGTCGGCGCAACCAAACCGATACGACACCTTACTTACTTAAATAAATAAGAGCGCATCTACCGGATCATTTGCGGACACGTCCGGTGTCGAATTTATGAGGGGTTAACAGTTAAACCCACCGCAAATCCCTATTGTTGAATTAAACTCGCTAGCGTGGGATGATCAGCAACCGCAAAGGCAAAGTTATCCCACTGCTCCTCTGTAAAACTATCAACGAGCATTTTGCGGCAGGATAATTTTATCTCAAGAAGTTTTTTATGCAAGTTCAGGATGTCACTCTGCATCTCAATCAATTCTTCGTTCGAAGTCCTGGGATTTAACGAAGCTTTTTTGAAATCGATACGCTTATTGATAATAGTATTCATGACTTCCACCATGTTTCCATAGTGTTGCTTGCGCCAATTGCGAAAGGAACTGATCTGTTGTTTCGTTAACTCCAAAACATCACGATGTCTCATTATTGTAGGCAATAATGTTGGCATGTAGTTAACACCATCCAGTAGCTCAAGTCTGCCCATTACTATCGACCACTCATCATCACTTAGATTATGATCACTTTCATGCATTGCACCGAGTGGTTCGACAAACAAACAGTTAAGTATGAGAATAACGGCGAATGTTTTAGCTTTAATACTCATATGTCGATCTCCTATCTGAATGAATTCAGGATAAATATCTCAACAAATTATTATTTAAATAAGCATAAATCTTATAAGGATAATACCTGATTGTTTTACGCGGTAATTATTTACTTTATGAATTTTTAACTGTATTGCAAGTTTTAATTTGTAACGGTATTGTAAAATTTATTTCCAAATACCTGCAATGGCAATAGGCTTTAACAAAATGTTGCCCGGGATATTACTATGATGCATTTCGCAAACCCCGTGAGCATCATAACTGCTCAGCTTCGGTGGTAATCCCTCTTGCTCTGCTTTATGCTCTTTTAAAAAGGATTCATCTGCTTATTTAACAGTAATGATTTTGCGTCTGTTCGATAGAATAAACAGGCTGCTGTAAAATAGTCTACAGCTGTTTTATCATTCGAAAATGCTGTATCTCATCAAACAATAAATAACTTTCTTCTACAACTTTGTAGCCAAGTTTCTGATAAAAACCAATAGCAGGTTCTCTTGCATCAAGAACGATTGTTTTACAGGAAGAATCTTGCGCGTGCTGTTCCAGTGCTTTAACTAATTCGCGCCCAATGCCTTTTCTTTCCTGTTCTCTGGCAACTGCCATGTAGCGAATTTGTGCTTCGTGTTTTGAATTAAATTGCAGGCGGGCAACACCTGCTACGTTCATTGTTGTTGACCGCCATAACATGAAAACATGAATCTTCAATGTCATCGACTTCGGAACCCTGTGGCTGGTTCCATGGAGCGCGCAGTATCTTCCAGCGCAGCTGAAAATAACGTTTAAACTCGTCCTGAGTTTCTGGTTGTTTTATTTCAAAAGGCATGTGGTGATAACAGGATGACTTTTTTTGCCGCGAATAACGCAAAAGGCGAAAATTTATAAAACATAACATTGCTGTCCCGTTAACTTTATTATCAGTGCCTGCGTATGTTGATACATCTAACAAAACCAGCATTAGTTACAATCGAGACATGAATCAGTAGCACCACCGGCTACCGCTGCAGCCACCCTGGTATTAGGGATCCTGGCGCATCGAGTCGGCTGGCCGATGGCTGCGGGGGGGTCCCAGGCAATCGTTGATGCAATCGCCTTATCTGACAGAACTCGGTGGGGTTATCGACACCGCCCGGTGGATCAAATCACTGGATGAACTCCCGTCTGCTCGGGTCCTGCTGTTAACGCGACCCCCGCGCCAACTATTGGAAATAACGGGAAACCAACTCCCGGCGGGCTACCAACGTCAGCTAACCCGGTTCCGGCACGGTCCGGGGGTCTGCAAGGTGGATTCGCCCTGGACGGGCCGATCCCCTGGCTGGCGGAGGACTGTTCTCGAGCTGCCACGGTTCATCTCGGTGGGACC
>CAVYHW010000111.1:0-62972 GCA_963768215.1 uncultured Gammaproteobacteria bacterium | reverse complement strand
CGACATTATGCTAATGAACAGTTAAACGATTATCATCATCGCGTTTTTAAATACGCTGATATGAACATAATGTTAAACGCACAGGATTTTGAACGTATCTATGACTGGCGCAAACTGCAGGAACAGAAACTGAAAGCTTCTGCTGCAGCTCAGAAACATGTTATGAGTGATGCACAATTGAAACGATTTATTCAGCACTACGAGCGCATAAGTCGGCATACCTTAATTCATCTTCCGACTACCGCTGATGTGGTATTACCCATTGCAGCAGATCATTCTATTACTGGTATCATTCAAAATGATGTCTAGCAGTAATGTACAGTGGCTGGTAGTAACAGACCTTGACGGCACGCTGTTGAATCATGACAGTTATACTTTTGATGCGGCAAAAAATGCAATCACCCTGTTGCAGAAAATAAACATTCCTGTCATTTTAAACACCAGTAAGACCTATGCGGAAACTGTAGCCATACTGCATACGCTGGGTATAAACGATCCGTTTATCGTTGAAAACGGTTCCTGTATCTATTTGCCAAAAACCAGGTTTGATAAACCGCCGGGGGCGACGTCTCGTGAGGATTACTGGGCACTGCTGATCGGCGTTGAGAAGAACAGGATCGATGCGATACTACAAAATATTAAAACCGCTGAACAAAACTATTTGCGTCTTTCATTATGCTCGGTAGAACAGGCCGTTGCATTGACCGGATTAAGTAAGGAGCAGGCAGCTCAGGCTATCGCTAGAGAATTTAGCGAACCTTTAATATGGCAGGCGGATGAAACTGCGTTGAATGAGTTTCAACAGCAACTTAAATTAAACGCATTGACGACTCTGCAAGGTGGACGTTTTTTACATGTTATCGGTAATTGCGATAAAGGCGAAGCCACGGCTCGGCTGATCAGGTGTTATAAAGGTAATGTTAAGACTATCGTGCTGGGTGACAGTGCAAACGACGCCGCGATGTTAGCGCTAGCAGATATTTCTGTGATTGTTAATTCGCCTTCCAATCATCAACTGCGTAAACTGGTTTCACCGGATATACAGACAGAAGCAGTTGCACCGGAAGGCTGGCAAGAAGCCATCAACCAGGTGTTGATGCAAATTTATTAAATCCAGGGGTTTAAAATGAGCGACTTTTTTCAAAATGGCCGTATCACGACTTTACACAATCTTTCATCGCGCACTCTTGAGCAGATAGAAGACGAATTAATAAATTTTTCTCATATACGCCCAATGGGGTTGATATTGCCTTCTCTGCATTCAGAACTTGAGCGGCCGGCTTTAACCACGATTGTTGATGAGCTGGAAAAAGTTAAATACCTGAATCAGGTTGTGATCGGTATCGACCAGGCGAATAAAAAAGAATTTAAACAGGCCATAAAATTTTTCTCGCGCCTGCCACAGCAACATAGCCTGTTATGGAATGATGGCCCGAACCTGCGGGCAATCGATGAACAATTACGCAAAGAAGGGCTGGCGCCAAGCGAAGCAGGTAAAGGCCGTAATGTATGGTATTGCATGGGGTATATGCTGGCAAAACAAAATACACAGGCAGTAGCGTTGCATGATTGCGATATCATTACCTACAGGCGCGATATGCTGGCAAGGTTGCTTTACCCGGTAGCTAACCCGCTATTCAGTTACCAGTTTTGCAAAGGTTATTATCCAAGGATTGCTGAAAATTCAATGAGTGGCCGCGTTTCACGATTACTGGTTACACCGCTGGTACGTGCGCTAAACCAACAGCATGGTCCGCATGAATACCTGGATTTTCTCGATAGCTTCAGGTATCCATTAGCAGGTGAATTCTCCATGCGCCTTGATGTTCTGGATAGTTTGCGTATGCCAACAGACTGGGGCCTGGAAGTCGGCATATTGATGGAGATGAAGAAGAACTATGCGACCAGTCATCTGTGCCAGGTTGATATAGCCGAAAACTACGATCATAAGCACCAGGTCTTATCGAAAGAAGATAATGAAAAAGGACTGTCTAAAATGTCGGTGGATATCACCAAGGCAATCTTTAAAAAACTGGCTACTGACGGTATTAATTTTACCAAAGAAAGTTTTAGAACGACCAAAGCAACTTATTACCGAATTGCACTTGACCTGATCGACAGTTACCGCAACGACGCCATTTTTAATGGTTTGAATTTCGAAACGCATGAAGAAGAAATGATGGTAGAAATGTTTGCCGAAAACATAAAATACGCGGGTAAGATTTTCCTGAAAGACGCTGACAAGGCGCCATTCATTCCCAGCTGGAACCGTGTTTCGAGCGCCATACCGGATATATTTGTTCAACTACTTGATGCTGTCGAGCAGGATAGAAAAGAGTTTTCATGAAGCAAGGTCAGCCTGACAATACACTGGGTGAAATAAAAGCCAGGATTAGTGATCATCTGCTCAAGCTTTACCCGGATGAAAATATTGACGCCATAGCCGATGAAATAATTTTGGCGATGGGATTTGACAGTGGTCTCACAGAGACAGAATCACATATTAATCTCTGGGATGAAACGGATGTTGTCACTATAACTTATGGTGACAGCATAAAAAAAGAAAACGAGTTGCCACTGGAAACTTTGCATCATTTTCTTAATGATTATTTACGCGATGTAATCAATACGGTTCATATTTTACCGTTTTATCCTTTCAGTTCGGATGACGGTTTTTCGGTTATCAATTATTCAGAAGTCAACCAGTCGCTGGGTGACTGGGAAGATATCAGCAATATAGCAAAGGACTTCAAATTAATGGCCGACCTGGTGATCAACCACTGCTCCAGTCGCAGCCTGTGGTTTGATAATTTTAAACAGGGAAAATATCCGGGTGCGGATTATTTTATAGAGTGTGACCCTGACACGGATTTAACTACGGTAGTGCGACCGAGAACATCCCCGCTGTTACGTGAAACAGAGACGCTAACAGGAAAAAAATATGTCTGGTGCACATTCAGTCATGATCAGATCGATCTGGATTTTAAAAATCCAAAGGTGTTGCTCGAGTTCGTGAAAATCATCAAGCACTATCTTGATCATGGCGTTACACTTTTTCGACTGGATGCGGTCGCATTTTTATGGAAACAGGTCGGTACCTCCTGTATCAACCTGACAGAAACACATGAGGTGATTCGATTACTGCGCCTGTTAATCGAGCATAACAATAAGTCTGCCATTATTATTACCGAAACCAATATTCCTAATAAGGAAAACCTGTCTTACTTTGGTAATGCTAACGAAGCCCACCTGATCTACAATTTTACCTTGCCGCCACTAATCCTTTATACCCTGCTTACCGGAAGATCAGGCTTGATAAAACAGTGGATGATGAGCATGCCGCCAGCGCAGAATGGAACCACCTATTTTAATTTCATCGCTTCACATGATGGCATCGGGTTGCGACCGGTTGAGGGTATATTGTCTGATGAAGAGGTAAATGATCTGGCTGCCCTGATGAAAAGTTTTGGTGGTGATGTTTCGTGGCGCACGCTTGCTGATGGGCAACTTCAGCCTTATGAGCTAAATATAAGCCTGGTAGATGCGCTTAAAGGAACATTTGATGGTGAAGATGATCACCAGTTTTCCAGGTTTATCTGTGCTCACGCCATTATGCTGGCGTTAGAGGGAATGCCGGCTTTCTATATCCATAGTCTGTTCGCAACTCAAAACGACCACAAAAAATTTGAGATGACATCAAACAAACGTTCTATCAATCGACATAACTGGGATTACAATGAGCTGGTTGATGCACTCGACGATGACAGCAGTCTTCATCATAAGGCTTTTGCACAGATTACAAAAATAATAGCTATACGTAAACGGCAACCTGCGTTTCACCCGAATGCGACGCAGTTTACCATGCATTTTGATGAACCTCTGTTTGCCTTCTGGCGTCAGAGCCAGGACCGATGGCAAAGTATTTTCTGTATCTACAACATCACAAATGAAGTTCAAAGTTTTGCATTGAAGGATGTTAATCTGATCGAACTGGATGAATGGCGGGATTTGATCAGTGGTTATAAGTATCACGATTCGCGCGAAGATATCACACTTCAACCTTATGAATTTGTCTGGATTACCAATAGATAGTTAACAAACCAGTGCAGAATTTATCATTGTTGTAATCACTACATAAGCATCAGCTATCTCAGCCGGTCTATCCAGTGTAATTATTTAAGTTATTGAATTAAATTTATGGATGCCCATTTTTATTCTGGGGTAGGGTAATGCGGAAATTCAACCATACAAGTCGTACAAGCGTGGCCTCTGCTTTGCTGCGGCCATTTAACTCGAACTTTATGTGAAAACAAATTATGGATAAATTCTTAGATGCAGCAATTGAAGAAGCGAGAAAAGGGATGGACGCTGGTGGTATACCTATCGGATCGGTACTCGTGATAGATGGCCAAATAGTTGGGCGTGGCCACAATCAGCGCGTACAAAAAGGAAGTGCGGTATTGCACGCAGAAATGGATTGTTTGGAAAATGCGGGACGAATTAGAGCATCCGACTATCGACGAGCAACACTATACTCGACTTTGTCTCCCTGTGATATGTGTAGTGGTGCGGTGCTACTCTATGGAATCCCAAAGGTAGTTATTGGAGAGAACCGTACATTTTGCGGACCGGAGGATTATGTAAGGTCTCGAGGTGTAGAAGTTGTCGTCGTTGATGACCCAAAATGTAGGCAGCTTATGGAAACGTTTATTAACAATAATCCTGAGCTGTGGAATGAAGATATTGGCGTGTAGAATTCGACTGAACAATCGCTTACACCAGATCGCCGCAAAAAACGCGGCTCCTGGTGAAGCGAAACGCTAGGCAAATAGGAGAATCGAATGAAGGAAACTATTAAACTGCAAGATCTTAGCAGTGAGTTCTATACCGAAGAGAAGTGTCACATCGTCGAATTATCGAACACGCCTGATGACCCAGGTCTATCAATCGCTCGAGCGAGAGTGGAGCCTGGCGTGACAACTCGTTGGCATAGGCTTACAAATACCTGCGAGCGTTACTGCATAGTCAAAGGCAGAGGTCGCGTAGAGGTTGGGAAATTGCCGGCGCAAGAGGTAAATCCCGGTGATGTTGTAATCATTCCACCGATGTGTCGTCAACGTATCACTAACATCGGTTCAGAGGACCTGGTCTTGCTGGCTATTTGTACTCCTCGGTTTTCGACTGATGATTACGAAGATATTGATGAAAGCCCGGCTTAAGCGTGGCGCTGGGGTGCAAGGGTATAATAGGGAGCTGCCATTAAACCATGTAGCTATTATCAACAACGATACCCTTCACGCAATGAAGCCATGGCAAGAGCCTGTCTTGCAGGCTATCACACTTTGAAAGAAGCGGGGCAGCACCTTGGGGTAAGCTCAGTGCGACACTGAGTCGAGCGATCAAAGAAATTGAATGTGATATGTACGTCTTGACCCCGTATGCGCTATGACCCCAATGCCGTCAATACCATAAGGGAGAAAAATAATGAATACATTAGTAATCTGGAAACCGGTTATTATCCTGGGTTTGGTTTTGTTGTTTTTATTTCCAGATTTTGCGTTTTCCGCAGACGTCGTTGTACTTGCAAAAACGAGTACCTCCTGGAATGGTGGAGATTTCTCATATCCGACGGGTGACGCTGAAGTGACGGCGGTTAAAATACGCCTTGATGCCGGTGAGTCAACAGAGTGGCACTGTCACCCCGTACCGGCGTTTGCCTATATGTTAAAAGGTCATATTGAAGTCGTTACGCAGTCAGGACAAAGCCACCTGTTTGACAAGGGTGATGTTATTGACGAAGTTATGAACTCCCGGCACCAGGGTAAGGCGGTTAAAGGACCTGCTGAACTTGTCGCGTTCTACGCTGGTGCAGTAGGTGTTCCCAATACCAAACTACAGTCGTCCGGGGATTCATGTAGCCCCGACTGAAATTACCAGGCAGGAGAAGAAAAATAATTATTAATATGGTCACTGCTGTCCCGTTAACTGCCAAAGACATGAATTGGGCATATCCAGCAATGACCATCACCCGCATGGATGCGGGTGTTGAGCCACCATGGATGGCAGATATTTGCTCCTGCAATATCTGCATTTCCTTCATCCATGCAGGTAGTTTCACGGCGCGTCGTTGCTGGGTGTGACTGATTCATGTCTTGATTGTAATTAATGCTGGTTTTGTTAGATGTATCAACATACGCAGGCACTGATAATAAAGTTAACGGGGCAGCAGTGTAATATGGTGATATTCATAACTGCCAGTCAATATTAAATTGCACATGTCCCCACCGCTGTATAGTTAACTTTAGTTATCGTTGTCTACAGCTGTGGATTAATTCAAGGGGACGGGATTAAGTTTTGACCAATCCTGAGGTGATTGTTACTATCAATAACATTAAACTTTAGCAAAGGCGTTGTTATACCAGGTCGAGAATCAATGGGGTCTGGCCATAACTAATATAATTATCATGCTTGCCGCGGATGAATTTGAATGAGTAATGATTCAAATATTGTGGTTTATTTTGCGCATCTCGATATTGAGCGGTCGCTGATAAACCGTACCCTTAGCGACGCCGTAAGCAGTCTCCCACATGTTAACTTTCGTGATCTTCACGAACTTTATCCCGATTTCTTTATAGATACTGCGACTGAACAAACGCTGTTACGCAATGCCGATTTGATCGTTTTTCAACATCCCATTTATTGGTATGCAGCTCCCGCGATATTCAAGCACTTTCAGGATACCGTTCTGTTGCAAGGTTTTGCCTACGGTACCGGAGGCGATGCGCTGCAGGGCAAAGACTTCATGCTGGTCGCAAGCACCGGTGCACCGGCCGAGCAGTATCAGCCTGGTGGTATCCATCATTACACTTTCGAGGAATTGATCCGGCCCATAGAGCAAGCGGCACGCTTTTGCGGTATGCAGTTTCTAGCGCCACTGGTACTGTATGGCGGTCATGGTTTGTCGCAGGATGTGATTGATGAACATGCCGCCCGTTACCGGCGCATGCTTGAAGAATATAAGCCAGCCAAGGTTAGTTAGGAGCTTTTGTGGACGAGCACAGTCTGTTATTCAACGTCTTTATTTACCTCCTGGCATGCAGTGATCGCGGTGCCAATTTCGAAACGCCTTGGTTTCGGATCGGTGCTGGGTTATCTCCTGGCGGGCGTTGTGATCGGGCCGTGGGTGCTTGGCCTGATTAAGGAGGCAGAGGATATCCTGCATTTTAGTGAATTTGGTGTTGTCCTGTTGCTGTTTGCAATTGGTCTGGAACTGAACCCGGCGCGTTTATTGGAGATGCGCAAGCCGATCCTTGGTCTAGGCGGTGCGCAGGTTGTTTTAACTGGCTTGATCCTTGCCGGTGCTGGCATGCTGTTTGGATTGACAGGTTCCGTTGCCCTGGTGGCAGCCATGGGCTTATCACTTTCATCTACCGCCATGGCCCTGCAACTGTTGACCGAGAAAAATTTGCTGCCTACGCCCGCCGGTCACAGTGGATTTTCGGTATTGTTGTTTCAGGATATTGCCGTCATCCCCATGCTGGCGGTGATCCCTTTGCTGGGTACGAGCTGGATCGGATAATGTTGCGAGTGCATTCGACTGGATGGCTCTACTGCAGGCGATTAGGCGTCATTTTATTGATCGTTATTGGTGGACGATTTTTGTTGCGCCACGTGTTGCGTATGATCGCCGCCACCGGGCTGCGTGAAGTTTTTACCGCATTTTCCCTGCTGCTGGTCATTGCCACCTCGTTGCTGGTGGATATGGTCGGTATGTCGATGGCGCTGGGTGCTTTTCTTGCCGGGGTATTGCTTGCCGAATCGGAATACCGCCACGCACTGGAAAGTGATATCGAGCCCTTTAAGGGATTGCTGCTGGGATTGTTTTTTATTGCAGTGGGTATGTCGATTGACTTCGGCATATTGCTGCGCGATCCATTGCTGATTGCGGGGCTGGCGCTGGGTCTGGTTCTTACGAAAATGTGCCTCCTGTATTTGCTCGGCCATGTTTACGGCTTGCCTGCCCGTCAACTGCCGTTATTCGCTGTTGTGTTATCACAGGGTGGTGAATTTGCGTTTGTGCTGTTCGGAGTCGCACAAATGGGCGGCGTCTTTCCCACTGAAATTACCGATACATTGATCGTTACGGTTGCTTTGTCGATGATTACCACACCCTTGTTGATGTTGCTGCATGATAAGTTTATTGAGCCACGCCTTGATAAAGCACCCGCAGCACCTATGGATGAAATGAAGGATGAAGGCAACCTGGTGATTATTGCAGGCTTCGGGCGTTTTGGCCAAATCGTTGGTCGCCTGTTACATGCCAACGGCATTGATGCCACCGTGCTTGAACACGATCCTAATCACATCGAAGTGCTGCGTCGATTTCGTTTCAAGGTTTTCTATGGTGATGCCTCCAGGCTGGACTTGTTGCGTTCTGCGGGTGCTGAGCGCGCGAAAGTGCTGGTGGTTGCTATCGATGACAAGGAAGGTGCGTTGCAACTCGTCGAATTGGTGCGAGAAAATTTCCCACATCTGCAAATTATCGCTCGTGCCTGGGATCTCGGACACGTTTTTGCATTGCTCGAAAAAGGTGCGCATGTCTACGAACGCGAAACCTTTGAAGGCG
The DNA here is from genome assembly GCA_963768215.1 of uncultured Gammaproteobacteria bacterium. Taxonomy (GTDB): domain Bacteria; phylum Pseudomonadota; class Gammaproteobacteria; order SZUA-229; family SZUA-229. Next base: position 54,346 of record CAVYHW010000111.1, on the reverse strand, counting down.
CATTGCTTCTCGGTGAACAAGTGTTAAAACAGTTGGGTTTTACTGCCTGGCGAGCAAAACAGGCGGCCCACCGATTCCGCGCGCATGACCGGGAAACCTTGCAGGAACTGTATCAGCATTATCATGAAGACTTCGATGTGCGAGTAAAAATTTCAGCAGATGCGCGTATCAGCATACGAAATACCATGGAATCGGACGAAGATCATCTTTCGGCACAGGCAGACCATAGTTGGCAGCAAACAGACACGGCTGTTTCAAGAGACAAAAAATAAAGACATCCACTAATTAAAAAGTTATAACACTGAACTTGCGATAACCTGTTCAGTTTATTTCAGACGATTAGCGTTAATAATTTGCAGACTACTTGATGAAATTGCTTTTTGAACTGCACAAATTAAAGGGGACGGAGTGGACCAAAACAAACATCTACATCCATTAATTGGATTTCTCATATCCTGTTGATTTCATTGTTGGTTGTTGAATTTAGGTGTATGGGAGATTAGTGGTATCCATGACCATGTTACGATTATAATTGTGAATATAGATGATTAACTCAAACTATATTAGAATATTAGGATATTTTATGGCCTCGTTAATAATACTGATTTGCCAAAGCTATACTGCTGGCGTACAGTAAGCTATTGATATTATTAAAGAGATACTAACCTACCCAAGCTTAGCTTCATCTCAGGAACAACCATGTCACAACCTGTACACAATCCGACTTCGAAAGCAACGGATGAAAACAGCCGTATAGAGACCAAAAACACCACCTGTTATATGTGTGCCTGTCGTTGCGGTATTCGTGTAACGCTACGCGATGGTGAAGTGCGTTATATTCAGGGCAATCCCGAACATCCACTGAATAAAGGCGTTATTTGCGCTAAAGGTGCGTCAGGCATTATGAAGCAGTATTCACCTGCACGCCTGACTAAACCGTTGATGCGCAAACCGGAAAGTAATCGCGGCGATAATGACTTCGTTGAAATTTCCTGGGACAGGGCATTTTCTATTATGGAAGAGCGTCTGGCCCATATTCGCGCCACTGACCCGAAAAAATTCGCACTGTTTACCGGCCGCGACCAGATGCAGGCACTAACCGGATTATTTTCCAAACAATATGGCACACCCAACTATGCAGCACACGGCGGCCTGTGTTCGGTAAATATGGCCGCCGGCATGATTTACACCATCGGCGGCTCTTTCTGGGAGTTTGGTGGCCCGGACCTGGAACGTTCCAGGTTGTTCATCATGATTGGAACCGCCGAAGACCACCATTCCAACCCGATGAAGATTGAATTGGCCAACTTCAAACGCCAGGGTGGCAAGTTTATTGCGATTAATCCTGTGCGTAGTGGTTATGCCGGTATTGCGGATGAATGGGTACCGATTAAACCGGGGACGGATGGCGCGTTATTCCTCGCGCTGATTAATGAAATCATCAAGCAGGGTTTATTCGACCGCGATTTTTTAATTAATTACACCAACTCAGCCGAGCTGGTAAATATGGATGAAAAGTCCACCGAACATGGCATGTTTGTGCGTTTCGAAGTGCCAAAAGAGGAAGGTTGTTTCGATGCCCAGAACAAACTTTGGTGGGACAGAGCATTGAATAAACCGATCTCTATGCACACCGAAGGCTCAGACCCTTACCTGTTAGGTGAGTTTCAGCTGGATGATGGCACACCCGTCAAACCCGCATTCCAGTTACTGGTCGACAGGGTAAAAGATTACACGCCCGAGTGGGCAGCAGAAATTACCGGCATTCCCGTTGAAACCATTAAACGCCTGGCTTATGAAATGGGCATTACTGCGCGTGATGAGAAAATCGAGTTACCAATTTCATGGACCGATGCCTGGGACAAGGAACATGACCATATAACCGGCAACCCGGTATCTTTTCATGCGATGCGCGGACTGGCGGCACATTCCAATGGTTTCCAGACGATTCGTGCGATGTCTATCTTAATGAGTATATTAGGCACCATTGATCGCCCTGGTGGATTTCGCCACAAGGCGCCGTTTCCAAGACCGATCCCACCTTGCGCAAAAACACCAACCAGCTGGGATGATATCCAGCCCAATACGCCTTTAAACGGTATGCCACTTGGCTGGCCGGCCGACCCGGATGATTTGTTTGTTGATAAAGAGGGTCAGCCGATCCGGTTAGATAAAGCATTTTCCTGGGAGCATCCATTGTCCGTCCATGGCCTGATGCAAAATGCCATTACCAATGCATGGCGTGGCGACCCGTATTCAATTGATACCATGATGATTTTCATGTCCAACATGGCATGGAACTCAACCATGAACACGGAAAATGTGCGCAAAATGCTGAACGATAAAGATGCTGAGGGCGAATACAAAATTCCATTTCTTATCGTGTGTGATGCCTTCCAGTCAGAAATGGTGGCCTTTGCTGATTTAGTATTACCCGATACCACTTACCTGGAACGCCATGATGTCATGTCGATGTTAGATCGTCCCATTTCAGAATTTGATGGTCCGGTAGACTCGGTTCGTGTTCCCGTGATACCACCGACCGGTGAATGCAAACCGTTCCAGGAAGTACTTATAGAACTGGGTTCACGTTTAAAACTGCCGGCGTTTGTTAACGAACAGGGCGAGCGTAAATACCGTGATTATCCTGACTTTGTGATCAATTATGAAACAGCACCGGATTCCGGCATTGGATTTCTTGCCGGCTGGCGCGGCAAGGGTGGTGAAAAATTCATGAAAGGGGAGCCCAACCCGAATCAGTGGGAAATGTACGAAAAGAATAATTGCGTGTTCCACTATGAACTGCCCAAGTCTTATCAATATATGCGGAACTGGAACCAGGGTTATCTGGAATGGGCAAAACGTCACAGTCTGACGCGTTACGCCGAACCCATAAACATTCATATCTATAGTGAAATCTTACAAAAATTCCGCCTGGCCGCGCAGGGTAAATCTGATGGTAAACAGCCGCCAGATCATTTGCGTGATCGCATCAATACACATTTTGATCCTTTGCCTTTTTATTCTGACACACTGGAAGCGCAACAGACCGATTTACGTCAGTACCCGTTAAATGCCATTACGCAACGACCCATGGCTATGTACCATTCCTGGGATTCGCAAAATGCCTGGTTACGCCAGATTCACACACATAATTATTTACACGTGAATTCAAAAACGGCCAATGCTGCAGGTATCGGTGATGGCCAATGGATGTGGGTAGAATCGATGCACGGCAAAGTACGTTGTATGTGCCGCCATTCAGAGGCGGTTGAACCCGGCACGGTATGGACATGGAATGCCATTGGTAAAGCAAAAGGTGCCTGGGGTTTAAAGGAAAATGCCAATGAATCTCAAAAAGGATTTTTGTTAAATCACCTGATCAGTGAAGAACTGCCAGCCAGTAAAGCAGGAGATCATTTATCAAACTCTGACCCTGTCACCGGACAGGCAGGCTGGTATGACGTACGTGTAAAAATTTACCCTGCTGCAGACAGTGAAGCCAGGGAAAGCTTCCCGCAATTTAAAGCCGGTGCAAAAATTCCTGATGCTAATGATTACAATAAGGCACGGAATAAGTTTATCAGTGGCCGCTGGCTAAAATATTTCGCCGGTAAAAGAGTGAAAAAATAATGACTCAACTTGCTTTAGTTATCGATCTGAATGTTTGTGTTGGTTGCCATGCCTGTGTTACCAGCTGTAAAGAATGGAACACGTCCGGCACTGCCGGATTTATGTCTGACTTTAATCCTTATGATAAAGACCCAAGCGGAACATTTTTCAATCGCGTACAAACATTTGAAATCGGCAAATATCCCAATACACAAACCGTACACTTTCCAAAAAGTTGCCTGCATTGTGAAGAACCGCCTTGCGTTCCGGTTTGCCCAACCGGCGCCAGCTACAAACGTGAGGAAGACGGTATTGTTCTGGTTGATTACGATAAATGCATCGGCTGCAAATATTGTTCATGGGCCTGTCCTTACGGCGCACGTGAAATTGATGAAAACCAGAAGGTAATGAAAAAATGTACCTTATGTGTTGATCGAATTTATGACATGAGCCTGCCAGAGGCAGAACGCAAGCCAGCCTGTGTTTTAGCCTGCCCAACCAGTGCCCGGTTATTTGGTGATGTAAACGACCCCGATTCAAATGTTTCAGAACAAATTCGCGACAACGGTGGTTATCAGTTAATGCCGGAGTGGGGAACAAAACCAGCTAATCATTATTTGCCACGCCGTAAAGCTAACATAACGATACACAGAGATGAACTTACGCGTGTTGATAATCCACTTTATAAAGAACGCCAGTTACCAGTGCCTGATGATGATGAACAAACATTAGACGATATAATGAGCTGGTAGGTTTTTCAAAGAGAAAATATTATGCATCCTGCTTTTTCAGTTATTTTTCTAACCACTCTGATTGGCGTCGGTCAGGGCCTGTTTCTGGCCTTATATACTGGCCAGTTATATTCCGTAATCAAAGTATTACCAGTACAGAATTCCCCCGGCTTTTATGGTTACGGCAGTTTACTTGCACTTGTTTTTTTAGCCGCTGGACTGGTTGCATCATTCTTTCATTTAGGTCGTCCGGAACGTGCATGGCGCTCGGCGGCCAAATGGAAGACCTCCTGGTTATCGCGTGAAGTCATTGTGCTGCCTGCTTTTATGAGCACCACATTTATATATGCGATTATTCATATCAGTGGCTTGAACCCTGTAATGTTTTCATTAAGTGAAGATTTTATTGTTGATTTATCTTTACTGGTCGGTGCTATCAATACAATATTAGCGTTTACATTATTTATCTGCACCGCAATGATCTATGCCTGCATAAAGTTTTTACAGGAATGGGCTTCACCGCTAACAGTAGCAAATTACATTTTGTTAGGTATGGCTTCAGGTTTTGCCTTAAGCGCGGCATTTGCCGCTTATGTTGATTCTAACTTAATTCACTTTTACGGTGCCTGGGCAATTGTTTTAACTGTTTCTGCTTTTATAACTCGCAGTGCATCTTTAATACGCAACACAAGGATTAAATACAAATCAAATTTAAGCAGTGCTATAGGAATCCGTCATACTAATATCGAGCAGAAAGCGCAGGGTTCCATGGGTGGTTCTTTTAATACCCGCGAATATTTTCACGGTGCAAAACCGGCTTTATTTAAAAGTATTAAGTGGATATTTTTAATATTGGTTTTTGCGGTGCCTGTTGTGTTACTTTCAGGTGCACTGGCGAGCAATATGTTTATATTATTTGCCACGGCATTTGTTGTGCAATATATCGGCTTAATTGCCGAACGCTGGTTCTTTTTTGCACAGGCGAATCATCCGCAGAATCTTTATTACCAGACTATTTGATTTTTTCAAAAAAACAAAGTCGATAACTGATCTTAATATGACCTGGAAAACTGACTACCGCTCTTTCTACTACGAGAATGCCCCGGAGCCATCGGACCTGTCACTGCCTTTTGAAGATACTGCGATGTTAAGTATTGATGTGCAGAATACTTACATGAAACCGTCGGCTGATCCGGTCGAACGCGAACGCTGGGCGCCTTTCCGTGAGCGCATAAAAAAAATCGTCATCCCTAATACTGCCGCATTGCAGAACCGGTTTCGTGAACTGGAAATGGATGTGCTACATGCTCGCATCGCCTGTTTACTGGAGAACGGTAAGGACCGTTCCCTGAGCCAGAAAAAACCGGGCTGGAATTACCTGCTATTGCCGAAGGACACTGAGGATGCGCAGATCGTTCCAGAGCTTGCGCCACGAGAAGGCGAGATCGTGGTTACTAAAACCACCGACAGTGCCCTCACCGGAACTAACCTTCGCCTGGTGTTGCATAACATGGGCATAAAAAATGTCGTGCTCACCGGCATATTTACTGACCAGTGTATCTCATCGACAGTACGCAGCCTGGCAGATGAAAGTTTTAATGTCATCCTGGTTGAGGATTGTTGTGCGGCGGGAACAGATGAACTACACAGCAAGGAACTGGAGATACTCAATATGATCTACTGTCATGTCGTCAGCAGTGGTGAATTGATAGAGCTCATGGGTATATGATTTTTTTGAAGATTCTTTATCCGCACACAAATATTCTTTGCCTGTCATTATTCCTGAAATTAATCAACTTAAAGTATAAACACTGATAGTAAATGGACACAGTACGATGTTGTCCGGCTTCTGACGTGCCAGTTTATGTGATATTAGGGCGCTACAAAATTCAAAGGTTCTGGCGTGGTTGTATGTATTAGTTTTATAACCATAAGCTGATCCTGTGCGGTTCAACATGTCGCTTGCTGGAAGTTCATGCGCAATATTTATTCCCTTGCCAATTGTTGCCATATGGATATTATTGGCAACCTCGTGAAAGTCACCCGCCCCTCACGGGTGACAATGGGATCAGTTGCAGCTGTTGCAACCAGGGAAACTAACAGGAGTACTGAAATGCTCAATAGTTGAGTTAAAGTTCGTCTGACAGTATCTAATTTCAATATGTTTTCATCCTCGTAAGATCTATTTGTTCATTCTAATAGTTTTGGTTTAAATTCCCTACGTCCAGGAATATAGATTTTAATTGAGCAGTGCGATATTTTAATGGTTGTATACAAATAGTTGTTTCAATAAATAATACTTCACACTGGAACTGTTGATGTAAGTGAATCATCATCAGTTTTGCATGTCACAGAGTTATTATGAAGAATCTAATATTCCTGATATGCTTATTGTTTTTCCTGTTGCATGCCAGCACACAGGCATGGGCTGAGCAGAAAGTCTATCTTGCTAACAGTCCAGGACACCGTGTCGCGCTGCTAGAACTCTATACATCTGAAGGCTGCAGTTCCTGTCCACCAGCCGACAGGTTCCTTACAGATCTTAAAGCTTCGATAACAGGAAATCAGCAGGTAATCCCTTTGGCATTTCATGTGACTTACTGGGACTACATCGGCTGGAAGGACCTTTTTGCACAGCAGAAATATGATGAACGCCAGCGTCGCCTTGCCAGGTTGAATGCCAGCCGCACGGTCTATACACCCCAGTTTATGCTTAACGGCAGTGATTACCGGCGCTACAGGTCATTGAGTGACGATATCGAGCAGGTAAATCTACAGGATGCTGTAGCCAGTATTCATCTACAGGTGACCGATAATGGCAAGAGTTCGTTACGGGTCGAGGTGACTACAGAACAGTCTGGCGAACAAAAGTATTTTCTATGGCTTGCAGCTTTCGAGAATGATCTCGCATCCGATGTAAACAATGGTGAGAACAAAGGCGAACGCATGCACCATGATTTCGTTGTCAGAGAACTATATGGTCCTTATCCAGTGAGCAACAGTAAACTAAAAATCGGGCTAAGAATCGAGTTCGAAGATAGCTGGAATAAACAAGAACTTGGTGTAGCTGCTTTTTTACAGAAGGCTGACAGCAGTGAGGTTGTGCAGGCGACCCGTCTTATGCTGGATAAGGATTAGTTACCAGTCTTAGTATCTGGAGCATAAGAATATATAATACTGAAAAGGGTAGTCCTTCAATGAGAGAAGTCGCTGATTACTGTTCTCTCTAGAAATAATGTATAAGTTATACCACTGTAAATATATAATCAGCCTGGAAATTTAATTTATGGGTGTCCATTTTTATTGTTATATTAACGCCTGTTAATCCCTGCATAATCACGCCTGGCAGGGCCGACATATAACTGGCGCGGGCGTCCGATACGCTGGTTGTCTTCAGCGATCATTTCCATCCATTGAGCTACCCAGCCGACGGTGCGGGCGATGGCGAACATTACAGTGAACATGTTGCTGGGAATGCCCATCGCTTTGTAAATAAGGCCAGAATAGAAATCAACATTGGGGTAAAGTTTTCGCTGCATAAAATAATCATCGTTTAACGCAATTTCTTCCAGTTTCAGTGCCAGCTCAAAAGTAGGATCATTTTTATCGCCAAGCTTTTCCAGAACTTTATGGCACATGTCGCGGATGATTTTTGCCCGGGGGTCATAGTTTTTGTATACACGGTGACCAAATCCCATCAGACGAAACGGATCGTTTTTGTCTTTTGCACGATCCAGATATTTAGGTATGTTATCTATATGGCCAATTTCATTTAACATGTTCAGTACGGCTTCATTGGCGCCACCATGCGCCGGCCCCCATAAGGCGGCAATGCCTGAAGCGATACAGGCGAAAGGATTGGCGCCGGAGCTGCCTGCCAAACGAACAGTTGAGGTGCTGGCGTTCTGTTCATGATCAATATGTAATAAAAAAATCAGATCCAGCGCCTTTTCTGCTATAGGATCAACTTCATATGGTTCACAGGGCACGGAGAACATCATGCGCAAAAGATTACCCGCGTAACTGAGAGAATTATCAGGATATACCTGTGGCTCACCGATTGAATGTTTGTAGCTTGCCGCAGCAATAGTGGGCATTTTTGAAATCATTCTGTGCGCGGCAATTTCGCGGTGGCGCGCATTACTGATGTCAGTTGAATCATGATAAAAAGCTGATAAGGAACCCACTACACCAACCATGATCGCCATCGGGTGTGCGTCGTGATAAAAGTTACTGAAAAAATTGCTCATGGTTTCATTGAGCATGCTGTGGCGAACAATAACATTGTTGAAAGTTTTCAGTTGTTCGTGATCTGGCAATTCGCCATACAGCATTAAATAGGCGACCTCGATAAAGCTGCTCTTTTCCGCAAGCTGTTCGATAGGGTAGCCCCTGTAAAGCAGTTCACCTTTATCACCGTCCAGGTAAGTTAACGAACTCTGGCAGCTGGCGGTGGATAAAAAACCTGGATCATAAGTCAAACAACCCGTGTCGCGAAATAAACGGCCAATGTCCACTGCGCATGGTCCATGTGTAGGATGTCTTACAGGCAGCTCGATTTGCTGGCCTGTTTTATTGTCAGTGATGGTTACCGTATGCTCTTTCATATTATTTCTCCTGAACAGTTGTTGTATATAGATGCATACATATTTGGATTTGATTCATGTTAGTGATGATAGTTCGGAATTGCAAACAGACAATGTTTAGACAATAAACCAAGATGGTCATTAATTGCTTATTTGTGTGATGGTTCGTTGTTATATTTTTTCTAGGTGCGAATAAATTGTAAGAAACAATATTTCACGTAAGCCCTGAAAGGGTGAAGCATAGGGATATGCTGAATAATTTATTCGCACGTATGTTTCCTAACTGTAAGCTCCGTGTTTTTTAAATAGATACTTCCTCTTTAATTGGCATGGCGGGTCTCGCCCCGCTGGCGAGTTACTCTTTTGCTACAGCCCAAAAGAGTAGCCAGACTAATTTTGCATGGAGCATTGTGAACAGCTGATTTTTAGCTGTACTGACTCAATGGCTTGTTGAAGGTGGAAGGAAAATAAAAAACAAAAATAAAAATATAACGCATCAGCATGATGATGGTAATTGATAATGATTTCTTTTAAAGATGATTGGGGTGAGGGCAGAGTAATAATATAGACTGTCTTTTTATATGGCATAAATTGCAGGTGTTCCATACAGTAAAGCACCCGCCAGAAAGTAAAAAAGAAAAGCAACAGATATCCAGTGTTCAAGTTTATAAAATATTACCTGCATGGCAGAACGTGCTAGCCATAACAATGCCATACCAGACAATAAGCTTTCACCTAATGGTGTTGCTAATAACTCATTGGTATGTGCCAGTGAAATGTAAGCAAATATTACAAACACAATCGTTAAACTTAGATTTACAACCTGCATGGTTGACTTGTTAAGTAAGGTCAATGAGCGGAGATCTTCCTTCCAGTTGAAGATACGCCAGAATAATAAATGAAATACAACTAATATAATGTTGTAAATACCGCCTAGTTTTATAAGTAATTCCATCACTTTATTTTACTCATGACGCTTTGCTGAGCGGCGTGTTTTTTACGTCCGCTTGAGCTACTTTTTAATTACTTTTTATTGGGGTTGACGTCACAGGCGCTTGTTAAGCCTTTATGCGAAATTGTTACGATAAGGCAAAACATGTAAATCTGATTTGTTTTGGCGAGATTGCCAAAGGTCATACGCGTTTTGAAGTCGAAGCCAGTGGTCAGCAGATGGCTTTTTAAATACAAGCTCAAGACGTAACGCCATCTCTGGCGTTATTGCACCTCTACCATTTAATATTTTTGAAAGTGTTTTACGACTAACATTTAAATGCTCTGATGCATCTGTAATGGTGAGTTCTAAAGGGGTAATTACCAACTCTTTTAGAATTTCACCGGGGTGTGCGGGGTTATGCATACTCATTAGTGATAATCCTCATAATTTATTATTTCCGCATCTCGACCGATGAATCGAAATGTTACCCTCCAATTACCGCTAACAGAAACCGACCAAATTTTTTTACGGCTGCCTTTTAGCTCATGTAGCCGTAAGCCAGGTAGATCCATATCCTGTGAGCTTTCAGCTTGATCTAGGTTGGTGAGTATTAACCTTAATCGTTTAGCATGCTGAGCTTGAATGCCAGACGATTTACCAGTTTTGTAGAAACGCTCTAATCCCTTATGTATAAAACTAGTTATCATCGGGCTTATTGTAACCTAAAAGGTTACATTGTCAAGTAGGTGTTTTTTTAGGGCTTAACTACAATTAGACGTCCCAATTGACATGTTTAATTATGTCAATATCATACGCCTGTTATTGATTTATACAACAAAAACAATCATGTAGGAAACGTCCTGCATGAATATTAAAAAAACAAATACGTCAACGAGTATTCTGACGGTAAGCATAATATTGTCGGCAACAATTCCCGTTATACAGCCATTACTTTGCATGAAATGCTAAATAATCTATAGTCAGTGAAACTAATAATAAACATTGGCAGAAATGGAGTAATACATGGCAACCTCAACTATTGTGACATTGGTGATTATCGGTCTGGCTGTTTTTTATATCATCAATATCTTTAACCAGCTGGTATCGCTTAAAAACCGCTATAAAAATGCTTTTGCTCAAATCGAGGTGCAGCTAAAACGCCGTTACGATTTGATTCCGAATTTAATTGAAACCGCCAAGGGTTATATGAAACATGAGCGTGAGACGCTGGATGCGGTGATTACAGCGCGTAATGCAGCTTCATCCGGTCTGAAAGCAGCTAAAAATAATCCCGGTGATGCCGATGTGATGGGTGTGTTATCACAGGCTGAAGGGCAGCTGACCGGTGCGCTTAGCCGTTTTAATCTGGTGATGGAAGATTATCCGGACCTGAAAGCAAATCAAAATATGATGCAGTTAAGTGAGGAGCTTACCAGTACGGAAAACCGGGTGGCTTTTTCCAGGCAGTCATTTAATGATAATGTGATGCAGTACAACACTTACAGGCAGTCTTTCCCGCAAAATATTTTAGCTGTCTCGTTTGGTCATCCTGCTGATGCCAGCCTGCTGGAATTTGAGGATAGTGCTGCGATACAGGCGGCGCCTAAAGTTTCTTTTTGATTTCTTGAATTATGTTCTTTTTGCATAACAAGGCGGTGGCTATTATCGCGGAATAACAACCGCTCCTACGGATAATGGTATACCTGTAGGAGCGGAAATATATTCCGCGATTGAAGCACACTGTAATAATCATGAATTTTTTTGAAGCACAGGATTCTGCTCGACGCAGTACTACGCTGTTGATTTTCTTATTTGCACTGGCGATTGTTTTTTTGCTGGTGCTGAGTAATTTCCTGGTTTTTGAGTTTCTTTATTTTACTCAATATCAAACGCTGACATTTTCACTATCTCAGCTTGAACTGGTATTCGACAGCAATCTTAGTATTCTTGTTTGTACTGCTATTACAGGTTTTATCTGCCTGGGCAGTCTTTATAAACTGGTGCAGCTTTCTGATGGTGGTTCAGCTATTGCACAGTATCTTGGTGGCGTTATCATACCGCGTAGCAGCAGTGATCCTTTACATAAAAAAATATTAAACGTTGTTGAGGAAATGGCGATCGCTTCCGGTACGCCGGTGCCGCAGGTTTACATATTAAAAGAACAGGGCATCAATGCGTTTGCCGCCGGCTGGAAAACGACCAATGCGGTCATTGGTATTACTCAGGGTGCTCTGGAGCGATTAACACGAGATGAATTACAGGGGGTGATTGCACATGAGTTCAGTCATATCTTTAATGGTGATATGCGGCTTAATATTCGTTTGATTGCGATTCTTCACGGTATATTAATGATCGGCGCCTTAGGGCGAATGATTTTGCGTTCGCTGCGTTACATTAGAACATCGCGTAATAGTAAAGGCGGCGGGCAGGCCATTTTACTGGTTGCTGGTATTGGCGGTGCACTCGCGGTAATCGGTTATTCAGGAACATTTTTTGGTAACTGGATCAAGTCGCTGATAAGCAGGCAACGTGAATATCTGGCTGATGCGTCTGCTGTGCAGTTTACCCGTAGCAGTGAGGGTATTGCTAATGCACTGAAAAAAATAGGTGGTGCTGTACCGGGTTCTGCATTACTTGCTGCTTCGGTTGATGAATACAGTCATGCTTATTTCGCCAGGGGTGATACTGGTCTTAATTTCTTTTCATTCTCAACACACCCACCTTTAAAACAACGTATTTTACGCATTCAGCCTGGCTGGGATGGAAAGTATATTTTTGATGAAAGAAGACCTTCGCGTCAGGGTGAAGCGGATAATAAACAACATGACAGCAGGCAGCATAAAAAAACACTAGCTGCTGGCGTTGCTACAAGTATGGCTACAACTGTGGCCTTAAACGAAGCCATGAATGCGGTTGAAGGCATTGGTGAGGTATCACAGGAGAAGATAGATGCAGCTCAACTCTGGCGTCAGCAACTGCCTGATGCTGTACTGGCAAATGCAGAAAACCCTTATGGCGCACAGGCACTGGTACTGGCTTTATTAATAGGTGAAAAACCTGAGATACACAGGAAACAATATGACTTATTGAATGATGTTATTGGCGAGTTGCATACACAGAACGTAAAACAGCTGCAACAGGTAGTTGCTGAACTGGCAGCTACACAAACTTTATCACTTATTGATTTGACACTGCCAACCTTAAGGGAAATGACCATTGAGCAGTACCAGAGATTTGAATCCTGTGTGCAGAAGTTGATTGTTGCGGACGCTAAAGTGAATTTGCGAGAGTGGATTATTCAACGTGTGGTATTACAGCACCTGCAGGAACAGTATGGTTTGCGAAAAAAACCAGTAGCAAAATATTTTGTGCTGGGATCAGCGAAGCATGCCAGTGAATTGATGCTGTCTTTGCTTGCTTACCTGGAACATTCTGATGAAACTGAAGCGCGACTGGCATTTGATGCTGCCAAACGTTCCATTGCTGCGGGCGCGTTGTCACTGTTGCCAAAAGCAGCTGTGTCGCTTGATAGTTTGAATACGGCGATGGATGAGCTTGTATTCCTGAAGCCACCGTTAAAGAAACGTTTTCTTCAGGCCTGCGTGAGTTGTATTTCTCATGATGGTAAAATTACAATACAGGCGTATGATCTGACTCGCGCTATTGCCAGCTGCCTGGATTGTCCGATGCCACCTGCTAATGCCGTTATTGTTAGTAAATAAGTATTAAAAAGCGATTCACCACAGAGACACAGAGTACACAGAGAACACAGAGGTTTTATTGTTGTGCGCCTGCGGCGCACTAAAATTAAAAGGTCTTTTCTCTGTGTACTCTGTGTCTCTGTGGTGAAGTATTATTGATTTTTATATTTTTAAGCTGAACCAGGTTATCCAGATATTTCTCTAAAGTTATATTCCATCACGGGTAAAGGTTCCTGGAAGAAGTAACCTTGAATGAAGTCAATACCACTTCCCCATAATATAGATAAACTGGCTGCATCAGGTACATGCTGTGCAATAATACGTTTGCCTAATTTGTGTGTTTTTTCTGTGAGTTGTCTAATTGTTTCCTGGTTCTGAGTATTTTCAGTCAGGTTTTCCATAAGGTCTCTTTCTATACGGATGTAGTCAACATCAATATGATCAAGTAGCTGGAATGGATTAGCGCCCGTTCCAAAGTCGTCAAGAACAAAGTTGCAGCCTATTGACTTAAGTTTTTGCGCCAGACTTTTGGCGCTTTTTATATTGGTTATTGCAACAGATTGTTTGATTTCGAAATTTAAAGTATTGGCGGGAATATGTTTTTCCCTGACCTGGTAACTTAGCCAGTCAATTAAAGTTTCATCTTTAATTGAAGATGCAGATAACTTAATAAAAAACTGTGTATTTATTCCCTGTGCCTGTTTTGCAGTGGACTCTTGAATCGCCCTGAACAGCACCCATCGGTCAATAGCGATGGCCATACCAATGCGCTCTGCTGCAGGTAGAAAATCCTGTGGCATAAGTAATTGCTCAGTATCATCTTCTAACCTGATGAATACTTCATATCGCTCTTCAGTATCACCATGTAAGCTGATAATGGGCTGATAGTGTAATACGAATTTGTCATTTGTTAATGCACTTGTTAGTTGATCTTTGAATTTGGCGTCCATTTCATGCAGTGTGAGCTCACCCTTTTGGGGGACATAGGTGACGATCTGGTTAACGCCATTTTCCGTCGCGGTATTAACTGCTCTTTCAGCGCGCGCCAGAATATCATGGTATTTAGGTGAATCGCTGTCGATAAAAGAAATACCAATACAGCAGGTTGTATTAATATCTGAGTCGTTTATCCTGGTTTCCAGATGTAATACAGACTTTTGTAAGTTTGAAGCATAATTTTCAATATCGTCATTATTACAATCGACTGCTATTACAAGAAAACTGTCATGTGCATAACGAGAAATAATGTCCCCATCATTTACTGCATTGCTCAGGGCTTTTGCTGCTGCCGCGATATACTGGTCAGACCCGACAACACCAACTGTATTTTTTATTTCATTAAAGTTGTCTATATGTATTTCCATTAATGCCGCTATATATTTTTGTTTTTTAGCGTCTTCAATAGTGGATTCAAGTTTTTCAATACAATAATCACGATTGAAAAGACCGGTCAACTGGTCTTTCTGGCTGAGTAATTTTAACTGACGTTCAAGTTCATCAGAGTTGATATTATGTTGACGAATTACGATTTGTATACAGGGTTCCCCTTCTATTGTTGCAGGTGAGAGTTCCATTTCACCATCAAATTCTTCGCCACCAGGTCTGCGCAGATTAGTGCTCATTTTTTCTGCACCATTTTCATTTTTTGTGTAGTTGCGTAAGAATTCTTTAAAATCGTCTCGACCATCAGCAGCTATCATGTCAAGCATGGGAAGACCTTCGAGTTCGCTGGAATCTTCAATGCCAAACATATCCAGGTAGGAACGGTTTGAATACACATGCATGCCTTCATGTATATACGTAATAGCATCGCGTGAACTGTCGAGTAATAAAGAACAGCGTTTTTCAGATTCATCAAATTCTTTTTTGAATTTGCTTGTTTGCCTGGCGCTTATTAAAGACTGGTGTTCCCGCTCAATAATTAATATCAGGTGATCAATATTATTAAAGTTAGTGGCATCCACTGCGCCGGTGCGCATCGCCTTAACCACGTTTGGTTGTTCATTTTTATTGACTGCTATAACACGACAATTTTCTGTTTTTTTGTCCTTTTTAAGGCAGTTGACGGTTTCTTTAAGAGAAATGAATTCCATGTGATCAAAATAAATAACAAGGTCTGGCGGATGTTTGCCTGCAGCTTCCAGTAGATCTTCTTCGTCTTCCGCGCGAGATGACCTGGCTGTGTATCCCGCAGTTCTTAATTTACTGACTATTAGTTCTTCACTATCAAAAGAATCATCAATAACTATTATATTAATTGTATTGTCATCCACTTAAGGTATTCCCGATGTTTGAAGCCTGTGCCCGATGAGTTTATGGGAGAGAAATCTTTTTTAGCGATGAACTGAGTTCGTCGAAGTCGTCCTTGTTTTTTTGTGGTTCTTCATTATTTATCTGTTTCTTTATTTGTTGATTCAGTTCAGTGTTTTTATATGTGAATAGTGTGTATAAGTTCATATGTTTTTTAATTTCATTCAGGGTTATATTGAGTATGTTATCTGAAAGTTGAACAACCAGTTTATTGTTTGTTTTAAATATATTAGAAGGCAGAATTATACTGGCTGTTTGTGCCAGAGATTTTGTATCAGGTAGTATTAAACATGCATAAGGGGTTTCATTTAAACTGCTGGTGTTTTGTACAGTTGCGGCCACAGCTTTTGGCGACAATGTCTGTACACCTATTTCCAGACCGTTTTTCTGTGTGAATTGCATCCATCGAATTATACCGATATGCCACTTCAGATTATTTGCTGAATAGAATTCCTGTAACGCGATTAGTTCACCGATTTTTGCCTGTGATGTGTCTTCAGAATCCCAGCGTAGACAATAACCACCCGCACTAATATTGACCATCTGCCAATGTGAGCCAGACCAGTGTTGTTCAGCCCAATGAGAGTTTATGCGTTGTCTGCATAATTTAAACTGTGCTTCATTGATGAGCTGTTTATTTTTATCATAAATATCAGTTTGTATACGATCTTTTGCTCGCATGTTCCATGAATCATTTATTGAGCTTTGCATGGCTTTTCTGATATTTGATAAACCAATGGCTACATTGACATGTTCACGACGTTCGCTACGGGAGAATTGCCGTTGCGCCTTTACGCCCCAGTAGCTTACAAGTGTCGTTAGTGTTTCTAATGGTGGAGTTTTACCAGCGACATACTTTTGCTTTTTTCTTTCTTCAATTAAAGTTTTTATATGTGAGATCAGTTCGCTGGTATCCAGTGTGCGAATAATAAGGTTCTCCGCAAGCTCGTCTTTACTTAGGTAGTGAGGCCCGCTATCTTCGTTGGTCCTCATACTGAAAACGCGATCAACCTGGTCTTTTGAAGCTTCACGCTGGATGTCTGCATATTGCGACCATTGAAAAAGTTCATTAAAAACACGCTTCCTGTCGCTTTGTGTTAAAGCGGCAGGATGGGCAAGGGTGAACAGTAATATTTGTTTGTAGCTATTTCCAATGGTTGTTTCTAAATCTCTTTGTTTGTCGATGACGATATCGTCGACAAGCTTTTTGTCTTCAGCATAGGCGTATAGCTGGTGCGCGTCACGCCAAAGATTTTCCGGGCAGGATTTGTGGACCTCGCTGCAATACAGCACCATTTCTGATAGATAATTTATTGCCCTGCAAATTGATGTGCGCAGAGTATCAGAATCGCCGCTGCTATCGATATTGTTGCTATCGATATTATTGGCAAATTCATCAGCAATAATTTCGTAGCCAACTATTACTTCCTGTATTAATTGTTGCTCTATGGGTTGCTCTATGGGTTGCCCTATGGACGGCAATACCGACAGAACTGGATTGTCTAATTTCTGGATCTTTTCAACTAGCGACAATGTGCGATTTACAGAATGTTTCTTATGGTTGTTGAGAATTTTAGCTGTTAGTGGACGCAGTATTTCCAGGTTTTCCAGACGATGTTTAGCGGGCAACGTCTGCCGGTTCATATCATGCAATGTCTGAAATATTTGATTTGTCAGATCGTCCGTGCCGCTACCGAACAGAGTAGATATAAACTCCTTGAATTTACGAGGGTCGCTTAGCGTTGAAGCTACAGGCTGTGCATTTTTTCCAGGTAAATGTAGTTTCATTGTTTTTTGTTGTTTTCCGCTGCTAACTTGGCTGTTCTTTATCGTTATAAAAAACAATAACTTGGCGTTTATATGTAATTTTTTACCGATGCCCTTAATTGTAGCTTAGATACTCAAAATTGCAGTTTTCGCCTTATTTTCAGCAATTTCCTGTACCAGTCTGGGGACCAGGTAACCGGGTAGTTGCTCTTCTATTTGAGACTTCAGATGAAGGGCGGTTTTTTTGCTGACATTAAAATGCATCGCTCCCCTGGCCGGATCAAGTAAATGCAAATAATAGGGTAAAGTCTTGCATTGAAATAATCGTTTACTAAGGGCAATTAGAATATCGGCATTATCATTAATACCTTTAATAAGAACGCTCTGGTTTAACAGGGTTATCCCGGCTTTGTGCAGAAGATGTAATTTTTCAGATTCGGTATTCTGCAGTTCATTGGCATGATTTGCATGAATCACCATTACAATCTGAAATCTTGAAGACTGTAATAGGTCTAGCAGGCCGCTATTGATTCGATTGGGTAAAACAACAGGTAAGCGTGTGTGTATTCTAAGTGTTTGAATATGTTTAATGCTTTCCAGCATTGAGATAAGCCCTGCCAGTTTTTCGTTGTCCAGTGTTAAGGGGTCGCCGCCGCTTAAGATGATCTCTTCAATTTCGCTATGTTTTTGCAAATAATCCAGGGCTTGTTTTAGCGCTTTAGTGGTGCATGATGACTGTTGATAGGGGTAAGAGCGACGAAAACAGTAACGGCAATGGATGGCGCAGGCACCGGTGCTGATAAGTAATACCCGCCCATGATATTTGTGTAATAGACCTTGAGACACCAGGGCGTTATTGTCGCCAACAGGGTCGGTTGTACCATTGGATTGTGTCTCTGAATGGGTTTCCTGGTTTAATGGTAAAACTTGTTGAAGTAGCGGGTCGTTGATGTTGCCAGCCTGCATTTTGTCGATGAAGCTGTCAGTGACCAGGCATTTAAAATCAGGCTGGGTGTCAGTTATTTTAATGAAATGACCAAGCTCAAGCCACTCAAGTAAGTCGGCAACCGACCTGGTTGCATTCGCCAGTTCTTTTTTCCATATTGATTCCGGGTCGCCTGTCAGTGTTGCATAGGCAGGGTTTGCCGGAGCCGGAGGTTCTGCTAATCCGGCTGATTTTGAAAATAACTCTACAGGTAATGACATTTAAGGCAACTCTGATTGATTATCATAAAGTTCTGCGGGCTTTCAAGCGTACCCAAAAATATCATATTTTGGCAAGGCTTGTTTCGCAATGAATGCCCATAAAAGTTAATCATGTGCCTTCATAAGAAGCATAACGTAGAAGATGTGCGCTTGAAAGCCTGCCCTATGGGGCGTTGCCCAGCAACCTGACTCTGCGTTATTGCTTTTCACCATACAATAAGTATGCTTTCAAATCAATGCCTTGACTCAGGTTGCTGGGCAACGCCAGAATTTATGATAATCAATCAGAGTTGCCTTAAGTTTATCGGTGAATCAGGGTAATATAGCGGCAATATTTTATTTGGCGCAGAAGGTAAGAGTTTAACATGGCAACATACAGCACAAACCAGTTTAAGAATGGCTTAAAGATTATTTTAGATGGAGATCCCTGTTCAATAATAGAAAATATTGTGGTGAAACCGGGAAAGGGGCAGGCATTTAATCGGGTCAAGGTGAAAAACCTGAAAACCGGAAGAGTATTAGAGCGCACCTTCAAATCGACAGAATCTGTTGAAGCGGCTGATGTGGATGAAATGAACGTAGAGTACTTGTACGCTGATGGCGAATACTGGCATTTTATGGAGCCGACCAGTTATGAACAATATGCCGCAGACGCCATTGCCGTAGGCGATACAGCTAAATGGATAAAAGGTCAGGAAGTGTGCTCGATGGTATTATGGGATGGCGCGCCAATATCGATCACACCGCCAAACTTTGTTGAGCTGGCAGTGGCACAAACCGATCCGGGTTTAAAAGGAGACACTGCGCAGGGCACTACAAAACCGGCTACACTGGAGACAGGCAGTGAGGTTAAAGTACCGCTTTTTATCGATGAAGGCGATATCCTGAAAATTGATACACGTACGGGTGAATATGTGTCACGCGCCTGAATTATAAAAAACAGGCTTGATAATTATCCACAGATGAACACAGATGAACACAGATTTTTAAATCGTGATTATTTTTATCCGTGTTCATCTGTGTTCATCTGTGGACAAAATGCTTTTTTACGTTTTTGCTAATGGCTAAAGAGCGCTGGCGGCCGAAGGTCAGTTATGAAATATTATTAGAAAGGGCCCTTATGTTGAAAAACATCCGGGCTTTTTTTGATGCGCGCGATGTTCTTGAAGTTGAAACCCCTTTGTTGTCAAGTTATTCGACAACAGATCCCCACCTGGACAGTTTGCAGTCGCGTTTTCGTGACCAGATATGTTATTTAAATACATCCCCTGAATACGCCATGAAGCGCTTGTTGGCCGATTGCAGTCAGCCAATTTATCAAATTTGCAAGGCTTTTCGAGATGATGAGCTGGGCCCAAATCATAATCCGGAATTTACTCTGCTTGAGTGGTATCGGCCTGGTTACGGTATGATGCAATTGATGGAAGAGGTAGCTGAGCTGGTCGAAAACCTGTGTCACTTATCAAAGGGTGATTTTTCAAAACTGTTTTCAGCTGATAACCCTCAGTTTGAATCTTTAAGTTACCAGCAAGCGTTTGAAAACTTTGCCGGTTTTGATCCTCACCAGGCAAATTCAAAACAATGTTATCAGCTTGCCAGAAAACATAATATTGAAATACCCCAGGGCATGGGGCTGAACTCAGGTGCAAATGATGAAGTGGATGACTGGCTGGACTGGTTGCTTACACAGTTAGTATTGCCTGCGTTTAACAAACAGGGCTTCACCTTTTTGTTCGACTACCCTGCATCGCAGTGCGCCCTGGCGAAAGTTGCAGCAAATGAACAGCAGGTTCCTGTTGCCAGGCGATTTGAACTGTTTTTTGGTGAAATAGAACTGGCCAATGGTTTCAATGAGTTAACGGATGCAAAGGAGCAATTGCAGCGGTTTCAAAAAGAAAATCACGAGCGAAAAAAAGTCGGTAAAGAAGCGGCCCGTATTGATGAAAATTTTATTGCTGCATTAAGTTCTGGTTTGCCTGATTGTTCTGGTGTAGCTATGGGACTGGATAGATTATTGATGGTATTAACAGGCAGCATTAGTATCGACCAGGTGCTGGCCTTTGACTGGAGCAACTCATAAGGATTGTTTATAGTTGCATTAATATATGTAATTTTGTCAGGTATGCATTGTTTCACATGGGAATAGGTGATATTTTTATAAGGTTAGCTTAGTAAATAACCATAAGTGGTCGAAAGTACTTGCTTTTATTTTTATCACGAGGCAATCTTCCACTCCAAATGTATCACACCCAAACTGTGGGTAGGTGACGCTATGATAAATGTGTAAATGAACTGGAAGGTAACTTTGAGAATGTCAATATTTAGTCGAATCAAATTCCCCCTATCTATCTCACTAACACTTCTCACCGGGTGGTCTGCACAGGCGCAGGCAGATAATGTCATTACCGTTAGTGTTGCTCCGCATGGTGGTTATGTCATCCTGGGCGGCAGTGTTATCCCGCTTAAAGAAGTTACCCTCGCGGCGCAAATACCGGGACGAGTTGTCAGTATTGCTGGTGAAGAGGGAGATCAGTTTACTGCTGGTACTTTGCTGGTAAAAATTAATGACGATGATCTGCGGGCGAAAAAAGTAGCTGCTGAAGCTCAATTGGCTTCGGCGCAAAGTGGGGCGCAGAATGCACAGGTCCAGTACAATCGTGAACTATGGAATCCGCGAGTTTATAATCCGCGTCCAATGGGCGGTATGGCAATGCCTACCATGTTTGATGGTTTCTTTGATAGCGATACCATGTCAGGTAGTAATAAAGGGATTGAGCGACATGCTGATCTGGCCACCCAGGGTACACAGGTTGCTACGGCGCGTTCACGCATCACCGAGGCCGAATCAGGCTTACGTGCTATCAATGCTAAATTACGTGATACTGAAGCGATTGCACCTTTTGACGGCGTTATCATGGAAAAAATGGTTGAAATAGGTGATACCGTACAGCCTGGGCAACCTTTGATTGTCTTTTCATATTCAAAATTTCTACGCATAAAGGTGGACGTGCCTGCGCGATTGATGCCGGGTTTAGCAAAAGGCATGGTCGTTCCTGCAAGGCTGGATGTTGGCAATACACAGGTCAATGCACGCGTGGCGCAGATTGCTCCAGAAGCTGATAACAAGCAGCATACGGTAACCGTAAAATTTGATCTGCCTGAAGGTGTTCCCGGTGGTGCGGGCATGTATGCGGAAGTCATGATTCCTGATATCAATTCACCAACTCGAGCGCTGCCGGTGATACCGAAGTCTGCTATTAGTCAGCGCGGTAGTTTGCCTTCAGTGCGGGTGCTTGACGAGGACAATGTTCCTAAGTTGCGATTGATTCGTACCGGTATAGAAATCGGTGATGACACTGTAATCGTGCTTTCCGGGCTTGAACCGGGAGAAAGGATTTTGACAAATTCCGATGAAGAAAAACCACCCATGCCATGGGGCAACTAATAACAGGTTAACATCATCGCTTCAGGTGCCTTTAAGATTTATATATTATCAGAGGTATCAGAGGCCTGAAAAAATAATAACCTGGATAAACAATTAAATCAGGTGGTTAACTGATATTAACGGGCTGCCCTGTGTGTTATCACTCCCTTATCTCGATGCAGAGATAAATAATGAGTGGTAAATAACGGCCTGAACTACAGAGTGATTGCTAGAAAATGACAAATGAACTGGATAAAGATAAAGATAAAAATGAAGAACTGAGCTGTGATACACCTCCAGTTGCAACGGTTGGCGGTGAAGAGCTCGGCCTTGCTGGTAACATAGCAAAAACCTTTATTAATTCACCGGTTACACCCATGCTGCTGATAGCAACACTGCTTATTGGTATCAGCGGTTTGATCTTCACACCGCGGCAGGAAGATCCGCAGATTTCTGTGCCCATGATTGATATCTTCGTGTCTTATCCTGGCACGTCTGCTGAGCAGGTGGAAAGCCTGGTGACTGATCCGCTGGAAAGGCTGATGGATGAGATACCGGGTGTTCGCCATACTTTTTCCTCCACACAACGTGGCAACACTATTGTTACCGTCCAGTTCTACGTTGGAGAGGAGCTGGGAGAATCCATCGTTAAGATTACCGACAAAATCAGTTCTAACATGGATATGATCCCGCCGGATGTTTTGCGCCCGCTGGTTAAACCGGTTGCCATTGACGATGTGCCTACTGTTTCCGTTACCTTATGGTCTAAAGAAGTAGATGATGCCACCTTGCGTATTCTCGGTAACGATGTGTTGCAGGAGTTGGGTCAGGTTAAAAATACCGGTAAAGGTTTTGTGGTCGCCGGGCGTGCTGACCAGATTCGTGTTGAAGTGTTACCCGAGCGGCTGTCCGGTTACGGGCTAAGTCTGCAGCAGGTGGCTGGTGCTGTTACAGCCGCAAACACGCAGAAAAATGTGGGTGCTGTCGAGGCAGGCAGTACTTCTTTTACGGTTTATTCGGGTTCGTTTTTGAGCACAGTCTCTGACGTTGAACGACTGGTTGTGGGGATGAATAAGGGCTCACCAATTTTCATGCGTGATGTCGCGGAAGTGTTCCATGGTCCTGAAGATGCCAAACAGTTATCTTCTTTTTATGCAGGACCGGCTTATGAAGGTAAGGAGACGCCTGCTGGTGATCCAGCCATTACTGTTGCCATTGCTAAAAAAGAAGGCTCTAACGGTGTAACAGTATCCAAAGCAATTCTGGAGAAACTGGAGGAGCTAAAAGGCACGATCATTCCTGATAATGTCCATGTGGAAATTACCCGTGACTACGGCAGAACCGCTAACGATAAAGTAAATGAATTGCTCAGGGCGATGTTCGAGGCGACTGCAGCTGTGGCGATTCTGTGTTTAATCGGTCTAGGCTTCCGTGCTGCTTTTGTGGTGGTGACGGTCATTCCGGTGGTTATTCTGATTACTATCTGGTGGGCATGGGTAGTGGATTACACCATTGACCGTGTGAGTATGTTTGCATTGATTTTCTCTATCGGTATTCTGGTAGATGATGCAACAGTGGTGGTGGAAAATATCTTCCGGCACTGGTTAATAAAAGGTCGAACCACACTGGCAGACGCAGTTGATGCTGTTCGCGAGGTGGGTAATCCGACCATTCTGGCTACCTTTACCATTATTGCGGCATTGCTGCCCATGGGCTGGGTGAGTGGTATGATGGGGCCTTATATGCGCCCGATTCCGGTGATGGGCGCATCTGCCATGTTTTTCTCGTTGATAGCCGCTTTTATCTTTACCCCGTGGTTTGCTGTTCGCATGCGTCCGCAGCTAAAAGCTCTCGAGAAAGCTGAGAGACGAGAAGAAAAAACGCGTAAATTTGTCGCTGCCCTGTATCGTCCACTCATTATGCCACTGGTGAATAGTCGCAAGCTGGGTATTATATTTCTGATTTCCATTATCGCAATTACAGCGATGACCATGTTGCTGTTTTACCCGACACAATGGGTTGCAGTGAAAATGCTACCTTTTGATAACAAGCCTGAATTCAGTGTGATTATTAATATGCCGGAAGGAACCGCAATGCCTGTTACTGCCAATCTGGCTAATGAGCTGGCAACGACGATTAATCAGTTGCCTGAAGTGGAAGCGGTACAAAGTTATGCAGGAACTGCACAGCCATTTAATTTTAACGGCATGGTCAGGCACTATTATCTCAGGCAGCAACCCTGGCATGGTGATTTACTGGTCATGCTGAAAGGTAAAGATGAACGTGAAAAGAGCAGTCATCAGATTGCCGAGGCGGCGCGCAAAATGTTAAAGCCGATTGCTGATAAGGCGGGTGCACGTATTGCTGTTGTTGAAATGCCACCTGGCCCACCGGTGCTGCAGACAGTGGTTGCTGAAATTCATGGCCCTGACGCAGAGACAAGGCGTGAAGTTGCAGCGAAAATGACAGAATTTTTTGAGCAGGCCGGAGGTGTAGTGGATGTTGATAACTACATGACTGAACCTTCTCAGCACTGGCGTTTTGAAGTTAATAGGGAAAAGGCAATACGTCGCGGCGTTTCTGTCGATAGCATCAACGGTACCCTGGCGATGGCGATGGGCGGCTTCAAACTGGGTGACGTGAAACGTGCCTCGGTCATTGAACCGACCTATATTGTGATCCAGGTGCCAATGGCAACGCGTTCACAGGTCAACCAGCTGAGTAACCTGCCGATGGTGACGTCTGATGGCAGCATTGTTCCGCTGGGTGAGCTCGGCCGTTTTATTCTTGAAGACGAAGAACCTATTATCTGGCACAAAGACCTGCGTGATGTTGAATTTGTCGTCGGTGAAATGGAAGGCCGTCTGGGTGCGCCGATTTACGGTATGTTCAACGTTGAAGCATTTACCGATGAATACACCACGCCGGATGGTGTCATTATGGGTGGCATGCCGATGAACCTTATTGGTCCACCGAACAGTGATCTACACTCCGGTTTTGAATGGACAGGTGAATGGACGGTAACCTTCGAAACCTTCCGTGACATGGGGCTTGCGTTCATGGCGGCGCTGGTGCTGATTTACGGTTTGATTGTATGGGAGTTCCGTGATTTTGCTCTGGCCGGTCTGATCATGTCGCCAATTCCACTTACCATGATTGGTATTGTGCCCGGCCACTGGATTCACGGTGCTGAATTTACCGCAACATCAATGATCGGCATGATTGCACTGGGCGGTATTATTGTGCGCCAGTCTATTCTGATCGTTGAGTTTGTAAAAATCGAAGTGGCAAAAGGCATTCCGGTGAAAGAAGCTGCAGTCAATGGCGCCGAAATTCGTATGCGTCCGATTTTTATTACCTCGCTGACATTGATGGCTGGTGCTTTTGCTATTCTTGACGATCCTATTTTTAATGGTATGGCCATCAGCCTTTTATGGGGTGCCGGGGTTGGCACTATAATGGCAGTAATCGTTATTCCCCTGGGCTGTATTAGCTGCCGTGAAAATTTCTATTATGAAACCACAGATTCGTGTGAAAGGTCGATTAGTTCAAGGTTTGCTGAAGTTGAAGGTCTAGAGTATGAGCAGGCGAATGCAGCTGCTGCTGTTGATGAATATAAAACACCACTATGGATGAAACTATATGGTTTCATCGTTGGTTTAGTTGGCTGGATAGTTGTTATCGGCCAAATGTTATTTAATGTATTACGAATGCTGTTTGGTATGGTTGCTGGTATGTTTGGATCAAATGATTCTGGGCCACCACCATCAGCACCACCGGCGGCTCCATCGACACCTCCGACATCATCAGCTCCATCATCACAGTCGCCATCAACATCTCCTGCGGCACCGTCAGACCCCGGGACATCTGCTAACAGGACAACGGAGGAAGGGGCGGCTACTAAAAAAGCTACAGTAAAGAAGAAAGCAGCACCGGCTCCAAAAAAGAAAGTTATAGCAAAGAAAGTTGCTAAGAAAAAGGTTGTATCAAAAGCGAACACCAAAGAAGCAGCAGCCAAAGAAGCAGCAGCCAAAGAAGCAGCAGCCAAAAAAGCAGCAGCCAAACAAGCAGCAGCCAAACAAGCAGCAGCCAAACAAGCAGCAGCCAAAGAAGCAGCAGCCAAAGAAGCAGCAGCCAAAGAAGCAGCAGCCAAAGAAGCAGCAGCCAAACAAGCAGCAGCCAAAGAAGCAGCAGCCAAAAAAGCAGCAGCCAAACAAGCAGCAGCCAAAGAAGCAGCAGCCAAACAAGCAGCAGCCAAAGAAGCAGCAGCCAAAGAAGCAGCAGCCAAAGAAGCAGCAGCCAAAGAAGCAGCAGCCAAAGAAGCAGCAGCCAAACAAGCAGCAGCCAAACAAGCAGCAGCCAAAAAAGCAACAGCTAAAGAGGCCGCAGCTAAAGAGGCCGCAACCAAACAAGCAGCAGCAAAAGAGGCAGCAGCCAAAGAAGCAAAGGCAAAAGAAAAGTCTAAAAAGGAGGCTGCTAAGGAAGAGTCAACGAAGGCGCCAGCGGTTAAAAAGGCAGTAATAAAGAAAGCACCATCGAAAAAATATTCTCCAGGTAAGGGTAAGCATCGAGGAATTCGACTGAAAAATGAAGGTGATGTTTAAAGAGGACCCATAAATGTTTTATAAAAAAGAGTTCAATATCTTCACAAATTTAAATTATCTGGTGGGTTTTCTAGCAGGTTTTCTGGTTTTATTGATGATGCCTATGCCTGCCCAGGCTTCAGATGCTGAAGTGACTGCAAATGAGGCAGAGGCAGCCGTAACTTCAGCTAGTGAAGATAAACAGCGAGCATTTAGTTTTCCACGATGGCCACAAAGCAGGCAGATAAACAGGGAAAGAATACCGCTGCCACCACCGGGGCCTTATATGTCATCTGCATTAAGTGATTTTACTTTTAAAGATTCTACTTTTGATCGTGATTGGGACGGGTATGCAAGCAGGACTGATTCACCTGACATTCCGATGGATAAATTTAGCCCGGACATTCCATGGCCGAGCCAGGCTAAATCTCCAGCGCGGTGGCGGCCTGATAGTGGCTATCGTTTTATAGAGCCGCCTACTGAGAAGAAGCCTTATCAGGCAATGCCATCTAAGTCGTCATCAAATAATTACTATGGATACAAAAGACGTCCTGTTATGAGCTGGCCCGGAAACGAGTCTGTACGCTACAATCCTGTAACTCAAGGAGCTGCATACTGAGGAACCTGTTGAATACTGCATTATGTTGCCAATATTATGATTTATTAATATACTGTATAAATTGTAATTTGATATTTCTGGGTGTGACTAATGCAAGGTCGTATAATCTACAAAAAAATCGTCTTAAGCTGGGTGTTTAGTTGGCTTATGATGATTTTTTTAACAGCGCTGGCAGACAGTAATACTCAGCCGTATTCATTGCAACTGACTGGTGGACAGTATAACCCCTGGGCAATACCTCAAACGCCTGAAAACCATCCCGGTTTTGAGCAACCGATGGAATATGAAAACCAGCGATATCAGGGGTCGCAGTACCAGGGAGCTACTGAAAACAGACATAATCAGCCCCGCTCAACTCAAAATAGAACTTACCAGAATAATCGTTTTGTTACAGATGAGTTTCTTGAGTCATTGAAGCAGCAACAGTCACAGCACCAGGTTATGCCAGAAAATAACCGCTACTACGGGGTTGCACCACGAAAATACGCGCCGCAACAAATGCAATCAGGTTCACCTGGGTCAGCTTCACCCGGGTCAGGCACTTTGGGTTATCCTTCATACGGAATGGATTATATGGACCCTTTATATGATGCGCCAGTTGTGACACCATGGTCACCCTGGGACATTGGTCTGGGTGACTGGTAAACCACAGAAGGCAAAAAATAAATTTTATTCCGTTTAAATATAAGTAAATGGAAGCGAGTAAAAGCGCTGTATTAAGAAATAGCTTCTATTTATTAACTGGCGTATAGTGTGAGGTTCATCGCTGTAAAGTTGATGACTTCACAGTAACCTGGTGTTGGGTATCTCCCTCGATTCAATGCCATATATTAACGAGGGGTGTAGATAGGTAACATCATAATGAAATCAATGATAAAAATTGCTGTTTTAACTTCAGCATTAGGTTTTGCAATAGCACCTTTGTCGGCAAGCGCAGACTTCGATATGCCATGGGACAATAACAATAACAGTAGAAATAACTGGAATAACAGTAATGACTGGAACAATGACTGGCGTAATGACTGGCGTAATGATGGTTCCGGTTATGGCGACGGTTCTGGTGATGGTTCTGGTGACGTAGACGGTAACTTTAACTTTGGCATGAGTGGTAGAGGAAGTGGCCGTGGCCGTGGTGACGGCCGTAACTCATACCGTGGTAATAATAACTGGAACAATAGCAACCGTTGGGATAATAGCAACCGTTGGGACAATAACAATCGTTATAACCGTGGTTATTATGGTCGTCCATATTATGGTCCTGGTCCAGGTTATGCGCCAGCACCAGCAGCATCAGCAGCACCTGCAGCACCTGCAGCACGATAAGAGTTGCTACAATGGGCGGTGCCGTTCATCCGGCGCCGCCTTTTTCTATCTAAAACATGATGAAACCTTTTCTGACAATTTGTATACTGTTGTTTTCAGCTTGTATTGAAGTGCTTCATGCGGCGTCATTTACCGCAGATGCAGTGCAGATTCGTGGTGAGAATGTCAGTTATGCCAGGATGCAGTGGTTAGATGGTAATGTAAGGTTTGAATACACCGAAGATGGTGTGCCAATGGCACAGATCTTTGATAATAAAAATAACAAGATTATCTGGTTAGATAATGAGAATAAACTGTATCTGGAAAAGGAAATGCCGGAAAGTGAGAAAATAATCGCGGACAGCAAAAATAATATAACAACAGACCCCTGTAAACAGTTTGTTAATGCTGAATGTGTTTTTCTTAAGAAAACAAAAATGAACGGTAGAGATGCCGAGAAATGGTTGATTACACTTAACAGCAATGGCAATGACTTCCATGTATTTCAATGGATAGATGTTAAGTATAAAAATATCTTGAGACAGGAAAATTCTGATGGTACGGGATTAAGTGTCTTTATAAAGGAAGATCAGGAAATGAATGGCCGCAAGGTAAGAAAGCTGACTATGATTGCATTTAGTGCTTCAGGTGAACGGCTACAGGGTACACAATGGTATGATAACGAGCTGGATATTGTTATTAAACAGGAATATCAAGATAATGTGGTGGATGAGCTGCAAAATATTAAAGTAGGTAAAGTGGACAGGAAATTGTTTACTGTACCTGAAAATTACACATTATTTGATACTTCGTTGGAACCAGTGCAGCAACCGAATGAGCATCAGAAAGGTCAATTAGCGGGTAATAATTAACAGAGCCGTATGTTTGGGCATGTATGTTTGGGCTTGTAAGTTTGATTGGGGTTAAATAATATGGGTAAGAAACAGGTTATAAACTCTCAGTTAGTGGGTAAGTTTTTATGTTAACAGTCGTCGGAAATTTAAAGGGTGGTACAGGTAAGAGTACAGTTGCGTTTAATCTGGCGGTTTGGTTAGCGCATGATAAAACTGGAGTAAAAGCATTTGACCTTGATCCGCAATGCACCCTGCTGGATGTTAATGAAGTTCGCATAGAAGACGGATATGAGCCGACATTTGAAGTTTCAACGGACCTGGATGAACTTGAAGCCCTGGCAAAAGATAAAAAACGTAAACAACCCATTATCGTCGATATGAGTGCTACTAATATGCCAGCGATGGAAAAAGCGATTTACCTGGCAGACCGTGTACTAATTCCAGTTCAGCCCAGCCAGGCTGATATCTGGTCGACACAACGTTTTTTAAAAATTATTAAAAACTCTGTAAATAACGATAACAAACCAGAGGTTTTAGGTTTTATTAATCGTGCAGATACGCATATCGGTGTGCGTGAAACGGATGAAGCAGAACAGGCATGGCAAATGATGCAGGGAATAAAGGCGCTGGATATTCGTTTATATCAACGCACTGCTTATCGTCGTTCGTTTAGTGAAGGTCTTGGTGTTTTTGAACTTGACCCCATGGGCAAGGCTTCAAAAGAAATGAAAAAACTGGCCGCTTTACTGGACTAAGCCTGTATTAGCTGGTGATTATATGGGTGTCCTGTAGAAGAAAATGATACAAAATTAGAGGTTTTTATGAAAATTCTACGTTGGTTGTTAAGTCATTCTTTATTTATCCTGCTAATTGTGGCTGTAATTTATGCTTATATGTTCTGGGGTAACTTGATGGGTGAAGATACACCGGCAGGAAAGGCGGTAGCTTATCTCTCAGATGAGTTTGTGGAGGTAAAAGAGTTCGTTGATGCAGTAAAAGCCAAACAGGCCAAATTGAGCCAGGAACATAAACCAGTTCAGCAATCCTCCAGCTCAGAAACAGCAGTTGTGACAACTACTGATATTAATAGTGCTTATCAGGCGGAATCAATACAGTCTGAATCCAGGGCTGTTGAGGAAGTGGCTGTTGAGCAAGCGGCAGTTGAGGAAGTGGCCGTTGAAAATAACACTGCTGTGGCAAGTGCTGAAGTGGTAACTAAGCCTGTTGAGCCACAGCCTGTGCCTGAACAGGCTGTGATAGAGCCACCTATGTCTGAGCAACCCGTGCCTGAACAAAAGATGGCGAACAGCAGTTATAATCAGAATGAAGCCCCCCGGTATGTAGCGTCCCAACATGAAACAGCAGTTAAGCAGGGCACTGCCGGTGTTGTTGATTCGAAAGAAGAACTCAAACAGATAAGTAACACTGAACTAACACATAACCAGGCAGGCAGCTCAGTTATAAAGACACCACATTTATTCACTGTGAATAAAACAGGTTTGGATAATACTGCAGTTGTGGCAGTGGGACCAGGCAATATAAATGAAACATTCATTCCAGCTGAAGTTGAAAAACACTTGAACAATGTAGATGAGCATGGGGAGTTCATCGATGTATCTCAACCAACCGGTGCTGTAAGAGAAAAGTGGATCAGTGCAAGAAAGTATTTTTATCAGCGTAATTACGAGTTATCAGAACAAAGTTATCAGCAGGTCATTGAGAATACAAAAAATAATTTTGATGCTTATGGCGAGCTTGGTAATGTTTATTTCAATCAGGGTAAAAACGAGCAGGCTGCTTCTGCTTATTTTGAAGCGGCAGCTATACTTGTAAACAAAGGACAAATTTATCGAGCAAGAAGTTTGATGGGCTTGTTACGACATCTGGATAAATCTAAAGCGATTGAACTACAGCGGTTACTTGATTCAGCCCAGTCATAATCTTATTTGGCATAAACTTTAGAGTATTTATATATGTTTTACGCACTACGTAATTTATTTGCTTTAGTAGGTTTTATTGTCATTGTTATTGCAATATATGCAGCCGTTACTATGGCCCCGATGAAACAGGCGCTTGAATCTTTTGATGAAAAAGCGATTGATGTTTATAGCGAAATGATGGAGAAGGTGCTTGAAACCGGTAACGCGGCAGAAGCAATGGTCTGGAAAGTTGCGGTAAACAACGACCTGACGGTAAAAGATGTGGAAGAAACTATGCGTTTTGTAGCCAATGAGCATAACATTAAAAATGTTGGTGAACTTCCTTTATCAGACCAAATAGAAGCAATGTCAGGTGAAAAGTCACGCTATCTTAAAATTTATATGTTTTGTAATGCACTGACCGCATTACAGATGCTGGATTACAGTGATGCATATTCAGCTTTTTTACCCTGTCGTATTAGTATGGTTGAAGATAAACAGGGCAAACTCTGGTTATATTCGTTAAATATGGACGCCATGATATATGGCGGGAAACCATTGCCAGCTGCACTAAAGGAAGAGGCAGAAGGTGTTAAGGAAATTATTTTAGATATTATGAACCGAGGCGCCGAAGGCGATTTTTGAGATGACGGATAGTAAATCAGACGATAAAAAAACTGATAAACCACAGTCTACGGGTAAAACTTCCGCAGCAAAAAATACGTCTGAGAGCAGTGCTGGAATAAAGCAATCAACTGCAAAACCTGCAGCTAAGCCGACCGCAAAACCTGCGGCTAAATCTGCAGAAATTACTAAAGGTACGGTTACAAAGGATGGAATCGCTGCAATCGAGAAAGCTGGAGCTTCGAAAGACTCTGACATGATAGCGGCGGCAAAAAAAATAAGTGCAGAGGGCAAAAAAACAGCTGATGATTCGATCAAAACAAAACAAAGTGTTGAAGAGCTAAAAGCACGCGCTCATGAAGCAAAACAGCGTGCCCAGAAAAAAATACTGGAGGAATCTTATGTCAGTGATAAGCCGACTGACCCGCTAGAACGATTAGCGAATACTTTTGACAGTAGCGCCAAACGGTGGGAAATGGTGGTTTATCCTTCATTATTTGCTTTTGTATTACTAGCTGGATACGGCTTCTTCCTGATTTATCGGTTAACGCATGATATTTCTACGTTGTCACAATCAGTAACACGTATGGCTGTAATCGTGTCTGATTCGATGCCTCGTATGACAAAAGACCTGAAAGCGATGACAGGCAGTATTGATAATATGACAGGTAATATTGATGGCATGACCACTGAAATCGTTTCCATGTCTGGTCAAATGAATAGCCTGACGCCTATGAGTAATAATATTCAGAGCATGACACGTAATATTGGCAGCATGAATCGCTCTGTATATGGCATGCAACGTGACATGCATGGTATGAACCGCACGGTTTCCAGCGGGCCATTCGGTATGATGAATGATATAATGCCGTTTAGCTCAGATACAAATGTTCCACCACCTACACCGCCACAACCTGTTTGGCCGTCTTATAATCCGAACCAGGGGGGCTATCAGAACTACGCACGGCCACCCATGCAGTCATCTGGGCAGTCACAACCGGTTAATAGAGCAAGACAGGCGCCGCAACAGGACGCTGCTTCTCAGAACAAAGTGACAATTCCGCCGAGTACGGTACCACTTAAATAAGTAGTTAATTAATTCCTAACAGGAAGGAAAATATACTGAAATGTTAAATCGTCCGGATAAATCCATTCGAGAACGTTTAAACAAACTGGAAACCCATTTAAATAATGAGAATCCATTATTGGTTGACGTAGTTTCACGATTTAAAAAACTCGATACCGTTGCTTATAAAATGGGTTTGCTGGATAGCAGTGAATCCTACGCAACAAGTATTCCGTGGTGGCCCCTGGTGTCTGTGCTGGGTACCTTTTCCGCAGGCAAGTCTTCATTTATCAATAACTTTCTGGGTGATCAATTACAGCTTACCGGAAACCAGGCGGTGGATGACAAGTTTACTGTCGTTACTTACAGCAGCAGTAAGGACCATCGCGTCCTCCCTGGCGTTGCACTAAACTCAGATCCAAGATTTCCGTTTTACCAGATGAGCGATGAAATAGATAAAGTCGCCAGTGGAGAAGGGCGGCGCATCGATGCTTATCTGCAGATGAAAACATCACACTCAGATAAATTAAGTGGAAAAATTCTTATTGATTCTCCCGGTTTTGACGCTGATGAACAACGCAACGCAATCTTACGCTTGACCGATCATATTGTTGATCTGTCAGATTTAGTGCTGGTATTTTTTGATGCCAGGCATCCTGAACCGGGTGCAATGCAGGACACTCTGGACCACCTGGTTGGCAATACCATCACCCGCAGTGATTCAGAAAAGTTCCTGTATATTCTTAATCAGATTGATACAGCGGCACAGGAAGACAATCCCGAGGCCGTAGTCGCTTCATGGCAACGTGCGCTTGCTGCAAAAGGCCTGACCGCCGGGCGTTTTTATTCTATTTATAACCTGGATGTTGCTGTACCTATTGCAGATGAAGCGGTGCGTCAGCGTTTTGAAAATAAATGCGCCCAGGACAGGGCTGCAATTTTTGAGCGTATTCATCAGGTGGAAGTAGAGCGCTCTTATCGAATAGTAGGCGCCTTGCAGACTATTGCCAGCGATATAGAAAGCCAGGTAGTACCGGTTGTTAAAGCTGCAATGATGAAATGGTTGAAAATGGTGCTGGTTCTGGATGCATCGGCCATTGCATTATTTGTGATTGTTTTATTAGTACTTAGCCAATGGTTTGATTCGTGGGCATTGTTTTCATACGATTTTGCTAATGACAATATACTCTCTTCAGTTAAATTAGGTCTTACTGTGCTTGGCTTTACCGTAGTGCATTTTTTCATACGCGCTTTTTCGGCAAAAATAATTGCAAATAAAATAGATACAAAAATTAAGATTGATAAAAATATTGCAGGAGAATACCGTGAAGGCAAAATTCTTGCTGGCAATATAAGAAAGGCATTCCTTAAAAATACACAGCCATTACGAAGTATGTTCAGGCCGATGCCTGTTGGCTGGTCAATGCGCTCAAAAAGAGCGCTGGCCCAGGTAACAGCAGACTCCTGTGCGTTTATTCAGACCATGAATGATCGTTACACCAAACCATCCGGTGAGCAAACACAACAGGAAAATATGAATGCTCAGCAGGACACAGCTATTGATGCTCTGAAAACTGTTAAAGCAGAAAGTGGTGTATAAGTTTCCAGCTGTGTGAGTGCTGTATTGATGTATTTTACTCTCGCAAAGGTGCAAAGCTCGCAAAGAAATACTCTAATATCATTGTTTTTTTCCTGGCGATCTTTGCACCTTTGCGAGAAAAAATATGGGTTATGGCAATGAGGATGACTTTCAGTCCGTAATTGTTGAGTTAGGCAATGCCAGACACTGACCAAGTTTTATTTCGGTATCAGCAATAATTTTTTCATCTATTTTCATTTGATCAGTGGTTAAAACGATCACGGTTGAACCCAGGTTAAACCGTCCCATCTCTTCACCACGTTTAAGCTCAATACTTTTATCACTGTAATCAAAATTTTTGATTTTTTTAGCTTCACCCGTGATTAATCCATGCCAGACTGTTTCTATGGCAGAAACATTTATTGCGCCAACCAGTATCATCGCCATCGGTCCTTGCTCGGTTTCAAAATAACAGACACAACGTTCATTACGCGCAAATAGTCGCGGAATATGGTTTACCGTAAATGGCGCAACGCTAAATAGCCTGCCGGGAATATATAACATTTGTTGCAGCCTGCCGGTAGTGGGCATATGGATACGGTGATAATCTCTGGGTGATAAATACAATGTGGCAAACTGCCCATTGCTGAATATGTCTTGCAGTTTTTTATCGCCACCGACCAGTTCCAGCAGGCTGTAGTCATGGTTTTTTGCCTGAAAAATACGGCCATCTTTGATCGACCGGGCCTGGCTCACAAAACCATCAACCGGGCATAACCAGTTTTTTTCGTTGTTATCAAAAGGGCGGCATTCTGCCTTTAATGCACGTGTAAAAAATGCATTAAGAGAATCATAAGCAAACATGTCTTCTTCAATAGCTTCATGCATTTTTACCGGGTTTAAATCGGTATAGATTCGGATGATGAAGTTTTTCAGCGGTGTCCAGCGAATGCGGGCAGTTTTGAACATTACCCAGCTAATAGCATGATGCGGAAGAATATAAAATAGTGATGCAAGCAGTTTCTGTTTCATGGATTTTGTTTTAGTGATGAATATGTTTTTTTACAGGGACAGAAACTGTTTTAGTTGTATTGTTGTTTGCTGTGAATGTAATAGTTACCACATCTCCAGCCTTTAACCGTTTAGCTGGATTGAATAACATAAGATGTGGGCCACCGGGCTTTAATTCAAGTTTATTATTTGCAGCAATGATTAAACTATCATGGCGAACCATACTGGCCATGCCATCTTTGTGTATGGTTTCATGAATTTCAATGCTGCTGTATAAATCGGATTCGGCGCGAATAATTTCAATGGCATTCGGGCCAGCGTTTATTAATGTCAGATAAGCTACCATGACTTTGCTGACGGGTGGCGCTTCTGCAATCCAGGCATTTTCTATAAGCAGCTTGTTCTCATGGTTTGTTATATCAGCAAATACCGGGTTGCTAAAAGCTGAAATAATCAAAATGAGCGCTGTAAGTCTTTTACTTTTCATAACATGATATATGGGACAGGTTTTACGAAGTGTCTCAGGAAGAATGACTACAATGATGGAGTGCTTTATTATAATCGCTTTCAGCTAGTACTCCAATAGCTTTGTATTGGAGTATCAGGCATGGAAGACGGCTTTTTGTGTACAATATAGCGATGATAAATAAACGTGAAATTGCCAATGATCTGGTTACGCTGCGTGATTTAATCCGCTGGGGCGCCAGTCAGTTTAATGCAGCAGGCCTGGGCTTTTTTCAGGGCATGCCAACAGCGATAGACGAAGCTGTTTATCTGTGTTTGAGTGCAATACACCTGCCGCCTGATTTCAGTGAGGAATATTTTGACTGTGTGCTAACAATGGATGAACGTTTGCATGTATTGAGTTTATATGAGCAGCGAATCGAATTGCATAAACCATCTGCCTACATCACCAATGAGGCCTGGTTTGCAGGTTTAAGTTTTTATGTTGATGAGCGTGTACTTATTCCTCGTTCACCTCTAGCTGAAATTGTCCAGCACCAGTTTTCACCATGGATATTTGCCGATCAGGTAAATACGATTCTGGATTTGTGTACCGGCAGTGGCTGTATCGCTATTGCCTGTGCTTATGCTTTCGAACAGGCAGAAGTTGATGCCAGTGATATTTCTGTAGATGCGCTGGCGGTGGCCGAAATTAATCGCCAGAACCATGGCCTGGAAGACAGGCTGGAACTGATACAGTCAAACCTGTTTGAATCAATCCCGGACAAACGTTATGACATCATCGTAAGTAACCCGCCGTATGTGTCAGAACGGGAGATGGCGCAGCTGTCTGCGGAATTTGATTTTGAACCGGGTCGGTTGGCGCTGGCTGCTGGTGAGCAGGGTCTTGATATTGTGTTGCCTATGCTGTCACCAGGCAAGGGATTATTTAACGGATGATGGCATACTGGTGGTTGAAGTGGGTTATTCAAAACCGGCGCTGGAAGCGGCTTTACCTGATGTGCCATTTTTCTGGGTGGATTTTGAGTTTGGCGGTGATGGCGTGTTTGTGCTGACAGCAGAGCAGCTGGCAAAACATCAGGCCGATTTTGAACGTGTGCTTAATCGTTAATATTAAGGCAAGGGCTCAGCGAGTTCGGGGCAAGGGAGCGGGTTCTGTGTTATAAGGTCGCGTGAATACATCCATGTAAGCTCTACTGCAACGTCCTGTTGCAGAAGCCTTATAACACACAACCCGCTCCCTTCTAAAATAATTCGCTGAGCAATATCATCTGTTAATGTTTAATACCGAATTGTTAAAGCCGTGTTAATATTCAGCTAAGCGCACTATCGGTTATTTGTTAATGGCGTAGCCTGTGTGATATCAGGCCTCTGCAAAAGGACGTTGCAGTAGAGCTTACATGGATGTAATAAAGCGTCCTGATAACACACAGGCTACGCCATTAACACGATGCTAAAATGCTAAGTCTCACATTGTTAAGAATAATAAAGAAGTTTATCTTATGTCAGGTAATACAATAGGAAAGCTGTTCAGTTTAACTACTGCAGGTGAATCTCACGGTGCGGGTCTGATAGGTATCATTGATGGATGCCCGCCGGGTATTGAATTAAGTGAATCGGACTTGCAAATAGACCTTGATCGACGCAAGCCGGGTACTTCCCGTCATACCACACAGCGTCGTGAAGAAGATAAAGTAAAAATATATTCAGGAGTATTTGAAGGCAAAACCACGGGAACAAGTATTGGTTTGCTGATTGAAAACACTGATCAGCGTTCTAAAGATTACGGCAATATCATGGACCGTTTTCGCCCCGGTCATGCCGATTATACCTATCAGCAGAAATACGGTATTCGTGATTATCGTGGCGGTGGCCGCTCTTCTGCACGTGAAACGGCAATGCGTGTGGCAGGTGGCGGCATCGCCAAAAAATTCCTCAAAGACCGCTACGGCATAGAAATATACGGTTACATGTCTCAACTCGGCCCTATAAAAATGCCCATGTTAGATAAGGATGAAATCAACAATAATGCGTTTTTCTGTGGTGATGCTTCGCTGGTCTCTGAACTTGAAGCTTATATGGACGCGCTGCGTAAAGGAGGCAATTCAGTCGGCGGTAAAATCACGGTTGTTGCTCGGGGTGTTCCGCCGGGTTTAGGTGAGCCTGTGTTTGATCGTCTCGATGCGGACATAGCGCATGCCATGATGGGAATTAATGCTGCTAAAGGTGTCGAAGTCGGTGACGGTTTTGGCTGTGTAGAAGCCAAAGGTAGTGAGTTTCGTGATGAGATAACACCGCAGGGTTTTAACAGTAATCATGCTGGTGGTGTCCTCGGCGGGATATCTTCAGGTCAGGACATTGTTGCGCACACCGCATTTAAACCAACATCCAGTATTCGACTTTCGGGTAATACGGTGGATGTAACAGGGCATGCTGTAGATGTTGTAACGCATGGCCGACATGACCCCTGTGTTGCGATTCGTGCAACGCCAATATGTGAAGCAATGCTGGCGATAGTGTTATGTGATCATCTATTGCGCCAGCGTGGCCAGAATACAGACGTGCATTCACAGACACCTATCATTCCGTCACACAGCTGATTTTTAAACAATGGTCAAACAGGGTGTCCCGTACTGGCGGCTCAGTGGGTTTTATTTCTTTTACTTTGCCTCACTTGGCGTACTGATTCCTTACTGGAGTTTATATCTAAAGTCCCTCGGTTTTAACAGTCTCGCCATTGGCAGCCTTGTCGCCATTCTGCCTGCAAGCAAACTTGTCGCACCATATATCTGTGGCTGGCTTGCAGATTATACACGCCGTTCCATGTTTATTATTCGTGTCACCAGTGTGCTTGCTTTGCTGAGTTTTTCACTGGTGTTTGTCAGTCAGCAGCTTTGGTGGCTTGGCTTTACCATGTTGCTATTCAGTTTTTTCTGGAATGCCATATTGCCCCAGTTTGAAGCGATAACACTGAACCATCTTGGTGATGATACGCACCATTACAGTATGGTCCGTTTGTGGGGCTCGCTGGGATTTATTGTTATCGTTGTGTTAATTGGCGATTTGCTGCAACACTATGAAACCGACCTTGTGCCGCTGGTTGTTCTGGTTTCTTTTATTTGTATTTCCTTAAGCAGTTTAATCGTACCGGAAAAATTGAATGCACCTCATGTGGAATACTCGCCCATCTGGTCTGTTATTAAACAGCCAAAGGTGCTGGCATTTCTTGCCGTGTGTTTTTTAATGTTGTGCAGCCACGGCCCCTACTACACTTTTTATACTATTTATCTGCAGGAGCAGGGATATAGTTCATATATGATTGGTGTGTTATGGGCAGTGGGTGTTCTGGCCGAAGTTATTATTTTTTTACTCATGCATCGTTTGTTACCTGTGTTTGGTGCACGCAAGCTACTAATAGTTACCTTGTTATTAACGACACTGCGATGGTTAATCATTGGCTTTTTTGTTAGCGATTTATCAATGTTATTCTTCGCTCAACTTATTCATGCTTTTTCTTTTGGTGTTTTCCATGCAGTAGGGATATCACTGGTGCATGAATACTTTACGGGCAGCCATCAGGGCAGGGGACAGGCCATATACTCAAGCACAAGTTATGGCGCTGGTGTTGCTGCTGGCAGTCTGGTGAGCGGTGTGGTTTGGGACCAGTGGGGTGCGAGTGTTTTGTTTGTATTTGCTTCGTGTTGTACCTTGCTGGCGATGGCTATCGTCTGGAGATTTGTTCAGGTACCAGATTGAATAAACATGTTTTCTGTTTTCAGGCGGTTTCCGTAGACAATCCCTGCCAGCTGTTATTCAGTTAGCTGCATATCGTGGTTGCTCTATATCCTCTTCTGCAAGAGCACGCATACGCTGAGCATAACAGTCCCGTGCATCTTTCACCATATAGTGCTCGCCAGAGTGGCGGAACCCCAGCTTGCTGTAAAAATGCTTGAGCTGTTTTTTAAGTTCAGGAGTGCGTTCTTCAGTTTCGTCATTAATGATCGGATAAGCCTTCAATGCGACCAGCGTTTTGTTCAAATCCACAACCTCACTCATACGCTTTAGCATTTCCGTACCGATACTACGATTTCTGAAGTTCGGGTCTACGACCAGCTCATCGATATAAACCAGGCTGCCGCAAGGTGTTCTTTCAGGTTCGTCTTTGCTGAAAGATTCAACGAAGCAGTTATTGTCAGAAATAATATGAGAACCCAGGTCTGAAATTTCTGGAGAAATGGAATCAAATAACTCCTGTAAATCATCAAATGATTTGCGAGCGCTGGCAATGTCCAGCCGATGACCTTTCAGCCTGGCAACTATCTTTTCCTCTCCTTCATCATCCCAGTGGACGGCCTTACCTTTGAAGTCAACCAGGAAATGGCTGAACTCTTCAATGTCTGAAGGTTTCAGGGAAAATTCGAATTCAAGTTCTGACAAAAAATCTGCTTGCATAGTCCAAATACCGTATATAACTAATTACCAATATATGTTTGATAGTAAATATTTTCAAGTATTTTTTCTTATTATAGTGTAATGTTTTGACTTATATTAAGTTTTTGTTTTGTATTTCAATATGTCAGATTCATCAATTGCCATTATTGCCGGTGATCCGTTGGCAGATTACCATTTTGGAGAGGATCACGCGTTCGGTCCGCACCGACATCAGGCTTTTCTGGATGGCATGGACAGGCTGGGATTGACATCGCAGGTTGCATGGCTGGACCCTGTTTTGTGTGATTTACGAAGTCTTCGAAGTTTTCATTCCGCAGAATTTATCGAAAAGATAAAACAGGGGTCCGAATCAGGTACTGGATATCTGGATCATGGTGATACCCCCGCCCGCAAAGGTATTTTTGAAGCGGCTTCAACCGTGGTGGGTTCGGTGCTCGACATGGTCGATAAGATTATGGACAGGCAGTTTCGGCGGGGTTTTGTACCTATTGCCGGTCTTCATCATGGATTCCGTGATCATTGCAGCGGTTTCTGCGTTTTCAATGATTGTGCTATCGCCATAGAGCATTTACGCAACAAGTATCAATTGCAGAAAATTTTATACGTTGATATTGATGCCCATCATGGCGATGGCGTGTTCTACAACTACGAAAGCGATAGCCAGGTATTTGTGGTTGATTTTCACGAAGACGGACGTTTTCTTTACCCTGGCACAGGTGATGCCGATGAAATAGGCACCGGCCCGGCAAAAGGCACCATGATGAATTTCCCCATGCCTAAAAAGGCCAAAGATGATGATTTTATAAAGTTATGGTCTGAAGCTGAAACCTTTATTCGGTCCATCGAGCCGGAATTCATCATTTTACAGTGCGGTGCAGACAGCATGAAAGGCGATCCGATTACGCATCTGGAGTACTCACAGAAATCCTATCAACATGCTGCCGAAAGTTTATGCAGAATCGCCGATGAATATTGTGATGGCAGAATTATTGCGCTGGGCGGCGGAGGTTATAATATGGAAAACATATCACTGGCCTGGCCGGTGGTAGTGCGGGCAATGCTTGCGTGAGTCTATGCAACTCGGGGTTGGAGTCAATGCCAGGGCCGTAGGATGTGGTGAGGCACGAACCGCATCAAGCGTGTTAAAAAGCATGAGTCCGCGAAGCACGCAAATAACGCAAAAAAATAAATATACGGTTAGGTCATTGCGAGAAACGAAGCAATCTCGTGATACGGTATACATGGTTAAGAGATTGCTTCGTTTCTCGCAATGACATAAAAATAAAAAAGCTTATATTTGTGTTATTTGCGGACATGGAACATAGCCTGCATAAGGTACGTTGCAGGCAATACCCACAAACCGTCGTTGAACAGCAAAGATTTATCACGGCCTTCATAAAGATGCGGTTCGTGCCTCACCACATCCTAAGGTGCTTAATCTTTCAATGTTTCAATCAGTGCATTAGCTGGACTCGATAATGTCCTTGATGCATGCAATAAAACCCCCAGGCGT
Organism: uncultured Gammaproteobacteria bacterium; assembly: GCA_963768215.1. Lineage (GTDB taxonomy): Bacteria > Pseudomonadota > Gammaproteobacteria > SZUA-229 > SZUA-229. The sequence continues at coordinate 12,088 of CAVYHW010000111.1, read as the reverse complement.
CTTTCCATCTTCACACCTTTTATTGTTAATTCGTGTAAAGAGCCGTCAATCATTGATTCGGGAAGCACGCCCCAGCCTAAACCGTTTTGAATCATGGCCTTGATAGTTTCAAGATAATTTGATTCCATGATGACTTTAATGCCTGGATTCAGTTTTAAGGCATTATCAATAATGTCACGCGTGTGCGTGCTGTGTGATTGTAATAGCACGCCGTGATTGCTTAGCTGTTTTCTTGTTACCGTTTTTTGGCCTGCCAGAACATGGTCACTGGCAACGACGCATTTCATTGGGTCATCCCAAACCGGAAGGGTAGCCAGTGGTTTTTCAATGGTATCCGGCAGGGTGATCAGTGCGAGTTCGAGGTTTCCTTTTAAAATTAATGCAGCGGCCTGTTCAGAATCCATAAACTGGATATCCAGTTCGACATCAGGATATTGTTTCGTGTACTGACGCAGTACGGGTGGCAGGCGATGCAAGCCGATATGATGACTGGTGCCGAATCTCAGGTGACCGCTTACCTGTGTTCTTAAGGTGCTGATAATGCGTTCGCTCTCGTTAATCTCGGCCAGTATGCGCTGATAGCCTGGGATTAGCGCTTCGCCTGCCTGCGTGAGCTGGATGTTTTTTCCCAAACGGTCAAATAATCGGCAGTCAAGAGCGGATTCCAGGGTGGATATGCGCTTGCTGATGGCAGGTTGTGTTATAAACAGTTTTTCTGCGGCACGGGAAAATGACCTGGTTTCCGCCACCATCAAAAAAGCACGGATGTTCTGTAAGTCCATTGCTTGTTTTCACTCGTCATTGCAATGACAATGTTAAATAAATTTCTTATAGAAAAGTATATTTCATATATAACTAAAAGTAATTAGTATTATAATAATAATGAATTTGTTTTATATATTAAATAATACTAATCTTGCAACGTGATAATTGATTTTCTTGAAAGTGGTCTGAAATAATGAGAGGCAACAGCATGTTTAAAAATTTAGTTTTAACGGTGTTACTTCTGTTAACAACGGATGCGCTGGCGGGAGGTTTTTATCCTGGTAGTTCGGATGTCCAGGGGCAGATTGCCAAAGCCAGCATTATGGCTTATTTCGGTAGATGATACAGACAATAAACCTGGCAATAACACAGAGTAATCAACAAAGAGTTTCATATGAATAACGCAAAAACCCTATATGATAAATTATGGCATGACCATGTGGTGCGTAGCGAAAAAGATGGTACCGCCTTATTGTATATCGACCGTCATCTGGTGCATGAAGTGACTTCGCCACAGGCATTTGAAGGTTTGCGTTTGGCTGGACGCCAGCCGTGGCGCAGCAGTTCAATTGTCGCGGTTCCAGATCATAATGTACCCACGACTGACCGCAGCCAGGGTATTTTAGATCCGGTTGCAAAACTGCAGGTTGAAACACTGGACAATAATTGCACAGAATTTGGTTTGACCGAATTTGATATGTCTGATGAACGTCAGGGCATAGTACATGTGATAGGTCCTGAACAGGGGGCGACCTTGCCTGGAATGACGGTAGTATGCGGTGATTCACATACTTCAACACATGGTGCGTTTGGCGCTCTGGCGTTTGGCATTGGCACTTCAGAAGTTGAACATGTGCTGGCGACCCAGTGCCTGATGCAAAATAAAAGTATGAATATGCTGGTTTCAGTCGATGGTGAAGCGCACCGGGGCGTGACGGCAAAAGATATTGTACTGGCAATCATTGGTCAAATTGGCACTGCCGGTGGTACGGGTTATGCGATTGAGTTTGCCGGTGATGCGATCCGGGCATTATCGATGGAAGGGCGTATGACTGTTTGCAATATGGCCATCGAAGCAGGTGCGCGTGCCGGTATGGTGGCTGTCGATCAGACAACGATGGATTATGTAAAAGGTCGTCCCTATTCGCCAGTGGGTGGTGTTTTACAAAGAGCAGAGGCTTACTGGTCTACTTTGCACACTGATGAGGGAGCGCATTTTGATAAGGTCGTTCAGCTGAATGCAAAAGACATTAAACCACAGGTTACCTGGGGCACATCGCCCGAAATGGTTGTGGATATTGCTTCGGCTGTGCCGGATCCTGATGAGGTAAGCGATAAGGTAAAAGCTGATGGAATGCGTAAGGCGCTGGCTTATATGGGGCTTGAGGCGGGTACGCCAATAAACAAAATAGCAGTAGATAAAGTATTTATTGGCTCATGTACCAACTCACGTATAGAAGATTTACGTGAAGCGGCGAAAATTGCTGAGGGTAATAAAGTTGCTGATAACGTCAAACTCGCCATGGTCGTTCCGGGCTCTGGGCTGGTAAAAAAACAGGCGGAGAAAGAAGGCCTGGATACGATCTTTATCAATGCCGGCTTTGAATGGCGTGAACCGGGTTGTTCTATGTGTCTTGCGATGAATGCTGATCGCCTCGAACCAGGTGAGCGTTGCGCTTCAACCTCAAATCGTAATTTTGAAGGCAGACAGGGGCAGGGTGGCCGTACACATTTAGTGAGTCCTGCCATGGCGGCAGCGGCAGCGGTGCATGGACACTTTATTGATATCACAAGCTTATATAGTGAGGCAGCAAAATAATGCAGGCTTTTACAAAACACACTGGCATAGTAGCGCCGCTGGATCGACCGAATATTGACACCGATGCGATTATTCCTAAACAATTTTTGAAATCGATTAAGCGTTCAGGTTTTGGCCCGAATGCTTTTGATGACTGGCGCTACCTTGATGAAGGTGGTCCCGATATTGATAATGCTGCTCGCAGGGTAAATCCAGATTTCGTTCTCAACCAGTCACCGTATGATAAAGCAACGATCTTGCTGGCGCGTGAAAATTTTGGTTGCGGTTCATCACGTGAGCATGCGGTATGGGCGCTGGATGATTTTGGTTTTCGCGCGGTGATTGCGCCGAGTTTTGCTGATATTTTCTTTAATAACAGTTTTAAAAATGGCCTGTTGCCCATTGCTCTGGAGGCAGCTATTGTTGATCAGTTATTTAATCGTGTATCAGCGAATCGTGGGCTGGAACTTTCAATTGATCTTGATGCGCAAACGGTCAGTTGTGAAGGTGAAACAATAGCGTCTTTTGAAATTGACGAGTTTCGTAAACACTGCATGTTAAACGGCCTGGATGATATCGGCTTAACCTTGCAGCATGCGGATGAAATAAAAGCCTACGAAGAAAAAAGAAGACAGACTGCGCCCTGGTTGTTTTAAAACAAAAAGATTTCACCACAGAGGCACAGAGGGCACAGAGAAAAACTTGTTGATGTTGTTTGTGCAAAGCACAAACAATAAAAACCTCTGTGTACTCTGTGCCTCTGTGGTGAAAAAGGTTTTTGATCTTATTTTGATCTTATAGTGAACCTATAAATTAGCGTATAATTACCCACCATCTTTTTAGGGCAAAATTTAGAGAGAAACATGAGTTTGAAAATTGCGGTGATGCCGGGTGATGGCATTGGTATAGAAATTATTGCAGAAGCAGTCAAGATTCTAAAGCACTATAAAAACAGCGGTCGTCTTGATGTTGATTTGAGTGAGGCGCCTGTGGGTGGCGCCGGTTATGATGCAGCAGGCAAACCTCTGCCTGATGAAACACTGGCGCTGGCAAAGTCTTCTGATGCGATTTTATTTGGTGCTATTGGCGGCCTGCAATATGATGAACTGCCGCGTGAACTTCGCCCTGAGCGCGGTCTGCTTGCACTGCGTTCTGAACTAGAGCTGTTTGCAAATTTACGCCCGGCTATTTTATATCCGCAACTGGCCGATGCGTCTTCGCTAAAAGCAGAAGTAGTGGCCGGTCTGGATATTATGATTGTGCGTGAATTAACCGGCGGCATTTATTTTGGCGAACCCCGTGGTATTGAAACCGGTGCTGACGGTGAGCGTAAGGGTTTTAACACGCTGGTTTACAAAGAAAGTGAAATTGAGCGAATTGGTCGTGTAGCTTTTGATATTGCGATGAAGCGCAACAAACGCCTGTGTTCTGTCGATAAAGCCAATGTTCTGGAAGTATCAGAACTGTGGCGTGAAGTGGTGACCAGGAATGCCAGAGATTATCCCGAAGTTGAACTGAGCCACATGTATGTGGATAACGCTGCCATGCAGTTAGTGAAATGGCCAAAACAGTTTGACGTGATGGTGACCAAGAATATGTTTGGTGATATTTTATCGGATGCGGCCGCGATGCTGACCGGTTCTATAGGTATGTTGCCATCTGCTTCACTGGATGCAAATGCTAAAGGTATGTATGAGCCGATTCACGGTTCTGCGCCTGATATTGCAGGTAAAGGTGTGGCTAATCCGCTGGCAACCATTTTATCCGTAGCCATGATGTTGCGTTACAGCCTGGACCACGCAGACCTGGCGGATGAGATTGAAGCAGCAGTTGGCCGCGTGCTTGATAAAGGCCTGCGTACTGCGGACATTATGGCGCAAGGTTGTAAAGAAGTCGGTACAGAAGAAATGGGTGAAGCAGTACTGGCTGAGTTGTAAGAATATTAGCCGCAAAAAACGCAAAGTGCGCAAAGTTTGTTTAATGACAGCGCCGTAGGTGATGCAACGAATTATAAGTTTTTCTTTGCGATCTTTGCGTCTTTTGCGGCAAAATGATTTTAATTTTTTAAGTGAAAGCAAGTTATGAGTAAAAAATATAATGTTGCAGTGGTTGGCGCTACCGGCGCCGTTGGTGAAACCATGCTGTCTATTCTGGCGGAACGTAAGTTTCCTGTGGGCGAAATTTATGCTTTGGCGAGCAGCCGCTCAGAGGGTAAACGTGTTGAGTTTGGTGACAAAATGCTGGTGGTGCAGGATCTGGACAAGTTTGATTTTTCAAAAGCGCAAATCGGCCTGTTTTCTGCTGGCGCATCTATTTCAGAAAAGTATGCACCAATAGCTGCGGCCGCCGGTTGTGTGGTTATCGATAACACCTCACAGTTTCGTTATGATGTTGATATTCCGCTGGTGGTTCCAGAGGTAAACCCTCATGCCATCGCAGATTACAAAACTCGGGGAATCATAGCCAATCCTAACTGCTCCACTATTCAAATGCTGGTTGCGCTGAAACCCATTTATGATGCTGTAGGCATAAAGCGCATTAATGTCGCAACCTATCAGGCGGTATCGGGTACCGGTAAAGAGGCAATTGAGGAGCTGGCTGGTCAGACCGCAAGGTTGCTTAATGCGAAACCGATCACCTGTGAAGTTTACCCAAAACAGATTGCTTTTAATGTGCTGCCGCAGATTGATGTTTTCCTGGAAAATGGTTACACCAAAGAAGAAATGAAAATGGTGTGGGAAACGCGTAAAATTTTTGAAGATGAGGCCATTATGGTCAATCCTACCGCCGTTCGTGTGCCTGTTTTCTATGGTCATTCAGAAGCCGTGCATATTGAAACTGGAGAAAAAATCACGGCTGAACAGGCCACTGAATTATTATCAAAAGCCGACGGTGTTCAGGTGCTGGATAAACGTGAAGATGGCGGTTATCCCACTGCGGTAACCGAAGGCGCCAATAATGATGCTACTTATGTGGGCCGAATTCGCGAAGACATTTCTCATGAAAAAGGACTGAATATGTGGGTGGTGTCAGACAATGTGCGTAAAGGGGCGGCATTAAATAGTGTGCAAATTGCTGAGATTTTGATAAATCAATATTTATAATCTATAGTTAAGTTTGCATACATAAAGTATGTTATTAATGTATGTTGATAATGAATCAGCATTTAAAGTTGAAAAATAAGAATAAACTATAGTTGAAACCTGTTTTCGATGTATCTGAGTTGAAACAAGGGGGCAGGCGGCAACAGGACAAATAGGGGTCTCACCAGTGTGTAAATTGCCATCACGTAAATTACTTGCAAGCGTAGTCGCAGCAGCCTTATTTTTACCTCATACAGGGTTTACCCTGGGTTTAGGTGAAATTGAGGTCAGTTCTGTACTTAATCAGAAATTAAATGCTGATATCGAACTATTGTCGGCCACTCCAGAAGATACTGAAAACATCATTATCAAACTGGCTTCTCGCAAGGAGTTTTTACGCGCGGGTTTAGATCGCCCTTATTCACTCAATGATTTACGTTTTAAAGCTCAAGTAATTAATGATATCCCCTATATCAAGGTTTCTTCAGGGGTGCCTATACGTGAGCCTTTTTTAAATTTTCTGGTTGAAGTTGACTGGCCAAATGGCCATTTGTTGCGTGAATATACCGTGTTACTGGATCCACCGGTGTTTATGACGCAATCAGCCAGTACCGCTACGGCTCCTGTAGCAACTGCTGAGGACTCCGGATTTCGACCTTCTTCTACTGGATCCAGCAATGTTATTCCAGTTATAGCGCCAGCTGCAACGATTTCATCCAGACCGGCGATGGGGCTGGCGACAGAACAGGCCCCGGTTTCACCTGTGCAGCAAGCTGGTCCGTGGCCATCGGAGACATCAACTTTTATCCCGGCGCCGGTGGTGCAGCAACAAACACCGATTAACCAGCCAGCCGGCAGTTATCGAGTTAAGCAGGGAGATACGGCCTGGAGTCTGGCGGATGCCATGCGACCGGACCAGAGCATCTCTGTTCAGCAAATGATGATTGCAATGCTGCGGGCCAATCCGGAGTCTTTCATTAATGAAAATGTTAATGGTTTAAAACGAGGTTACATATTGCGTGTGCCTGATTATGATCAGATCACCGCTATAAGTGTTGAAGATGCACGCGCCATGGTTCGAGAGCAGGCGGCCCTTTGGCGTCAATATCAACAGTCTCAGGCAGGTGGCCAGGCTACCTCTGCAATGGAAACAGACTCATCGAGGAGTGATGCTACAGATGGGGCTGGCGCCAGTGCCAGTGCTACAGGCGAGGATGCCTATTTAGAGATTGTCAGTGCAGGTACCGGTAGCTCAAGCATGAGTGGAAAAGATCCGGCGAATATGACAGCACGGGAACTTCGCGCCGAACTGTCGCTAGCAAGGGAACAGGTTGAAACCGAACGTGTTGAAAAGGAAGCGCTTCAAAAAAGAGTAAACGTACTTGAGCAACATGCAGAAAAAATGAAAGGCATGTTGTCTATCGAGGATGAAGAATTATCTCGGGTTCAATCGCTGAATTTACCAGTTGAAGGAGAGACCGTTGAAACAGTAGCTGATGAAGCAGTAACTGATGAAATGCTGGATCAGGCTGCTACTGATACTGAATCTGTGGAGCCTGACGCCGTTGAGCCTGGCACCATTGAGGGCAGGGCAGATGAACAGATTGGCGAAGAAGACGCTAGTGAAGAGCCTGGTGTGGATAATGTTTTCACCGATGAAGTATATGAGCAAGGTGAAGAGGCAGGTCAGTTTGATAAAAACCAGCAAGATGAAAACATGGCTGGAATATCAGAAACTGCACAGCCAGCAGTGGATACTGTTTCCTCTGAGCCTCAACCGGTCGATTTATTAACACAATTTCTTAATGATCCGGTACGGCTGGCTACGGCAGGTGGCAGCCTGTTACTGATTGCCGCATTGATCGGACTAATTATTAAACGTCGAAAAGCAGCAGTACCCAACACGGCCAGTGGTTTCGACAATCTTGAAGTTCTGGCTGAGAATGCTGCTGATGAAATTCCAGAGGCTGCCGCGGGTGCACAAGTGCAGGATGAGGTAGAAGGCGAATCTCTTACAGACGAGCTGATCCTGGAAGGTGAAGAGACCCCAGTCGGCGAACCTGATTTAGCTTCAGGTGAAGATACGATTACCAGTGAAGCAGAAGCTTCCTCTGAAGTTGAAAAAGATGAACTTCGTGATGATGTTATTGCTGAAGCCGATGTTTACCTGGCTTATGGTATTTATCAGCAGGCAGAAGAATTGCTGACTAAGGCTATTAGTGAAAATCCAGATCGTGTTGAATATCGGATAAAACTCGCAGAGACACATTACGCAAGTAAAAATGCAGGTGGCTTTATCGAAACTGCCACTCAAATAAAGCAGCGTGTAGATAGTGAAAATTCACCAGAATGGAAAAAAATATTGGTGATGGGGCACGACCTGTGTGCTGAAGAGCCGATGTTCCAGGGTGCCATAGGTGATGACCTTGAAGTGGAGTCGTCTGCACCAGCGATACCATCAATGGAATCAGATTTGAGTTTGAATGACGATGAAGCAATGGATGCTGAAGATACTGGCGTTATATCAGATCTGGATTCAGAAATGGACGATTCAGTGCTGGATATTTCAGCTATGGAAGATTCAGAACTGGATGAAGAGTCACTTGAATTGCCGGATTTAGATGCTGATGATTCAACACAAATTTCTGAAACTGAAGAAGCACTGTCTGCAGGCATGTCGTCTGAAGAAGGGGCTGATGAGCTTGAGTTTGATTTAAGTGATACTGGTGATATTGAAGAAATTTCGGCGACGGAAGATGAGTTTTCACTCGACATCGACGAGTCTGAACTGGACATTGGTGAACTCGATGAAACAGAGAATGTGACAGATATTGAGTCAGAGGCTAATGAAGAAAGCCTGGAAGAAAGACTGGATTTAGCTGATATTGATACTGGACCGGATGCAGCTGAAGCCGCAGACGAAATAACGGATGACAGCCTGGAAGATGTAGAGATGGATTTCGGTCTGGAAACTGAAACTGGTGTTGATGCCTCTGAAGTCAAAGCAGAAGCCGAGCCCGAACCAGAAGAGGAAGAAGAAGTTTTATTAGACCTGTCAGATGAAGTTGATATTGATTCACTGGACATGGACGAAATTGAAGCCATGGATGAGATCGAAGCAGATGTAGCAGCAAACGATACTCTGGCAGAGGATGAACTGGAAGAAGATGATTTCGATTTGTCCAGCCTCGGTGACATTGATGAAATCAGTACGAAACTTGATTTAGCTCGTGCATATCTTGATATGGGAGACACTGAAGGTACACGAGGTATTCTTGAAGAAGTTTTGCTTGATGGTAATGATGAACAAAAACAGGAAGCCAGTGAGCTGATGGCAAAACTGGCTTAACCCTGTTTTTATAATTACTGTAAAATAGCAAACGCCAGCCTGATAAAGGGCTGGCGTTTTTTATTGCACTTATATTATTGCTATAAAAGTTTCATATTGATACATGGAGACGCTTTTGGCACAGCGTTTTTTTGCCGCAAATAATGCAAATGACGCGAATCGTTAAGAACCTAAAGAAAGTTTTTCCTGGCGCTCTTAGCGTTCTTTGCGGCAAAAGCAGTTGTTTTTAAGTGTCTATTGTGTCTTTATTGTATAAAAAAGCATGTTCATATGATTAAACAAAAAATAGCCCGGAATAGAATAGTACTGGGTATTGAGTACAACGGAAGCCTGTTCAATGGTTACCAGTTACAGTCTGCAGGTACCCGTACGGTACAGGGCGAACTGGAAAAAGCCCTGTCGAAAGTGGCCAATGAGCCGATACGATTGACCTGTGCAGGACGCACTGACACCGGGGTGCATGCTACCGGCCAGGTGGTCCATTTTGACACGGCTGCAAAACGTGAATTGAAAGCCTGGGTGTTAGGCAGCAATACGAATTTGCCGAGTGATATTTCGGTGCACTGGGTGCGTCAGGTAGATGAGAGTTTTAGTGCACGCTTTAGCGCTATTTCACGCAGTTATCGATATATTATATTTAACCGCAAAGTCCGCTCTGCTGTTTTTCAGAAAAATGTGGCGTGGACATTTGAAAATCTTGATGAACATGCGATGCATCAGGCGGCGCAGTACCTGCTGGGCAAACATGATTTTTCTGCTTTTCGTTCTTCACAATGCCAGGCCAGTCATGCGGTCCGTCTGATGCAAAATATTAGTGCCGAACGAAAAGGGGATTATGTAATACTGGACATTAAAGCCAATGCTTTCTTGCATCACATGGTAAGAAACATCATGGGAACCCTGATGGTCATTGGTCGTGGCGAACAGGCTATAGACTGGATGCAGGAGATTTTACAGGGTCGTGATAGAAAACGTGCCGGTATTACCGCCTCAGCCGCCGGTTTGTATCTGGTTAATGTAGAATACCCGAAACAATATGACCTGCCAGATAGTGGCTGGTTACCGACATTTAACTAGGGCCTGTTAACACTAATTAAATTATCACTGTTGTGATTGAAAAAGTGTCAATCAAGGCGCGAGGAGAGCAGTTTGGCAATTACAAGTAAATTATGGCCAAATAAACGAGGAGCAACGCTGAGTGGCACTTTTTCAACCACAACCCGAAGGGTCGGGGCCATTTTTCCGTCCAACTGCGTTGTCAATCGTTTGAGTAGAATGACTACACTTCACTCTTTCCGTCTTGTTGGGCAAAAAAATGGCCCCGACAGTGACAATTTAATTAGTGTTAACAGGCCCTAAGACTGAAGAATTTTTATGCGTACACGTGTTAAAATTTGCGGCATTACCCGGATTGAAGATGCACAGTTTGCTGTCGATGCCGGTGTGGATGCGATAGGGCTGGTATTTTATGAAAAAAGCCCGCGTTTCGTGACGAATACGCAGGCGGCCGAAATTAGTCAGCTAGTCCCCGCATTTGTAAGTCGTGTAGCACTGTTTAAAGATGCTGAAAAGCAGATGATTAATACTGTATTAAAACAGGTTGAAATCGACCTGATACAGTTTCACGGCGGTGAGTCGGCAGAATTTTGTGAGCAGTTTGGCCGTCCTTATATAAAAGCGCTGGGAATGAAATCAGCTGAATACGATGCTAATTATTTAGTCGCCAACGCAGAAAAATATCAGTCTGCAAAAGCGCTATTACTGGATGCTCATGCACCGGGCGAAGCCGGTGGCACTGGTGAGACTTTTGACTGGTCTTCTATCGCTACGATAAACAAGCCTGTTGTGCTGGCGGGTGGCTTAACAGCAGATAATGTTAAACAGGCAATTGAGATAGTGCGTCCTTATGCAGTTGATGTAAGCAGTGGTGTAGAAAGTTCACCGGGTATAAAGGATAAAGAAAAAGTGACTGCTTTTATGCAGCAGCTTGTTTAATGTATTGCATCGTTGATGTGCTGGACAGGCTGTGAAAGTGTTTAAAAACATTTAGCCGCAAAGGACGCAAAATAACGCAAAAAAACAAAATGATTTTTATTATTTGCGCTTTTCGCGTCCTTTGCGGCAAAAACTTTTAAGCTGTTGGTTTTTAAGAATACTTCTGCCGCTGCAGTAATCTGGGAATGTGGTAAGAATAAATTAGCGTTAAAGTGATAAACATACAGTTATGACAAAGTATGAATGATAAAACGGGTGCAATTGATTACTCCTCTATGCCGGATGAACATGGGCATTTTGGTATTTACGGCGGTATTTTTGCCTCGGAAACATTAATGCAGGCACTGGACGAGTTGTGTGATGCCTATGAGAACATTAAATCAGATGCGGTATTTCAGGCACAGTTTGATGCTGACCTTGCACAGTATGTTGGCCGTCCCAGCCCGTTATATTTTGCTGAGCGTTTGACACAGCAAGTCGGCGGCGCACAAATTTTTCTTAAACGCGAAGACTTAAATCATACCGGCGCGCATAAAATTAATAATACTATTGGCCAGGGTTTGCTGGCCAAAATGATGGGCAAAAAACGCGTCATTGCCGAAACCGGGGCCGGTCAGCATGGTGTTGCAACCGCAACTGTTGCGGCGCGTTTTGGTATGGAATGCGTGGTGTATATGGGTGCGGAAGATATAGTTCGCCAGGCGCCCAACGTGTATCGTATGAAACTGCTTGGTGCCAAAGTGGTTCCAGTAGAGTCAGGTTCAAAAACCTTGAAAGACGCCCTCAATGAGGCAATGCGCGACTGGGTAACCAATGTCGATGATACTTTTTATATTATTGGCACAGTGGCCGGTCCGCATCCGTACCCGGCAATGGTGCGTGACTTCCAGGCAGTCATCGGTCGCGAAGCCAAAGCACAGATGCAGCAGCAGTGTGACTGTTTGCCTGATGCGCTAGTTGCCTGTGTCGGCGGCGGCTCCAATGCCATTGGCCTGTTTCACCCGTTCCTCGCTGATAAATCAGTTGCCATGTACGGTGTCGAGGCGGGTGGCTCGGGCATTGAAACCGGTAATCATGCGGCGCCTTTATGTGCCGGTC
>CAVYHW010000110.1:0-35508 GCA_963768215.1 uncultured Gammaproteobacteria bacterium | reverse complement strand
AAATCACTCGATACCCGCCGCTTTTACCACGTTGGCTATCGCTGTTTTTAGCACGAACTTTATAAAGGGTATAGGCTGTTCCGGTGATTTGATCGCCCGGTGTTTCTCCATCAATCAACGCATCAACAATGGGCTTTATATCTTTTTTTATTTGTCGATAACGACGTGACAGGCGTTTTAGTTGTCGCTTAAACGCTTCACTGTATTCAACATCCATACGCTAAAATAATCGTTTATTGTGTGTCCAGATCATCCCATAGAGATTCGACCGGATGGGTATTACCTTGTATAACATCTTGCCAGCCTTCGCGCAGGCTCTGCTCAGCCGTTGGCAGTGTCACACCTTCACGAAACGAGTGTACTATTCGAAGCAGCAATCCCCGGTATTCTTCCGGTGTCTGTTCGATTTCTTTCTGTAATTGCTCTAGATAATCAGGTGCTGTGTGCCATGATTTTTTACCTTTTTTAAATTCCATTCACTTATTCTTATTGTAGCCTTTTTTCAGGGCATCTGCTGCTCAAAATAATTAGACTTAATCAGATCATCTCTGGATCATTTTTCGTATCAAAGGGGCCATTTAAAAAAAATAACTAACGACCTGACGCCTGGTTCTGGGATACTTATTAAATGGTTCTGTTCCTGAGGCATCCGTTTGCCAATTCGTTTAAAGGTTTTATTATTTTAATATGCGAATAACTCTTGTAAAGTGTTGCATATTTCTATCTGAGTATCTTTATCTATAGTACCTAATTTCTTTACTAACCTTGTTTTATCAATGGCCCTGATTTGGTCTAATAGTATTAAGCCATTTTTTCCTTTGAAGCTGCATGTAATCCTGCATGGGAAATCAAAACCTTTGGTGGTCATTGGAGCCACAAGTACAGTTGATAATGCAGACATTTCGTTTGGAGAAATAACAACACAAGGTCTTGTTTTATTTATTTCCTTGCCTTTAGTTGGATTAAGGCTGACAAGCCAGACCTGAAATCGACTAACTAATGGCATTACCAATCCAGATCATCATCAGCTGTTAATGTGGCGTCCAGCCATTCGGTATCAGCTTTTTCTACTCCTTTGCTCGCAAGGGACATTTCAATAGATTTTTTCCAGCCTTCTCTTGGCTTCTTAATGGGTGTAACCAAAATACCCTGATTCACTACCTGTATATCAAGTTCTTTGCCTTCAAGGTGTGCTTGTTGTATCAGTGGTTTAGGTATCCTGATACCTTGAGAATTACCGATTTTAACTAAATGTGCCATACCATTATCTCATTGGGAAAAATGTAACGAACAAGTAATTATAATGTGATTACGTAAGAGTGCAAGAAGCGGTTAAGTTGGACTTAATCTGGATATTTCTTTGGGATGTCAATTATAGCCGTGAGACCTTTGTACCAGTACCGTAGGATGTGGTGAGGCACGAACCGCATCAATCGCGTTCAATCACACCGAATTTCCAACTCGCCTAAGTCGGCAATTTATAATGACTGTTTTTTATTTTTTTATTCGATGCGGTTCGTGCCTCACCACATCCTACGGAACTACAAGCTATTATTCACCACAGACAAATTTGACAGGCAAAATTAGTCTGGTTACTTTTCTTTTGCTGTAGTAAGAAAAGTAACTCGCCGTCAGGGCGAAATCCGAGTTAACAAAAAACAATCAATGTATAGGAGTCGAAAAAAGCCGATTCCAATACCTGCCCTCATCCTAACCTTCTCCCAGAGGGAGAAGGAATTATATACACCTACTCAACTAACATGATAAAGCGATGCCGCCGCCAGCTCACGCGTATACTCATGCTTAGGATCATCAAATACCTCCTCAACATTACCCTGCTCAACCACCTTACCCTGCCGCATAACGATGACGCGATGTGACATGGCGCGCACCACACGTAAATCATGGCTAATAAACAGATAACTTAATTGATGATTTTTCTGTAATTGTGCTAACAGGCCCAATACCTGCTTCTGTACTGACACATCCAGCGCACTGGTTGGTTCATCGAGCAATATAACATCCGGCTCAAGTACTACAGTTCGGGCAATCGCAATACGTTGTCGCTGGCCACCGGAAAACTCATGAGGATAACGCCACAAAACATCTTCATCCAGGCCAACTTCACTCAAAACATCCCTGATTTTCACTAATCGTTGGCTGGCATCCAGTTGTGGAAAATGTAGTTTCAAACCTTCTTCAATAATTTGTCGTACCGTCATTCGTGGAGAAAGTGACGAAAAAGGGTCCTGAAAAACAATTTGAAAATGACGACGTAATGGACGCATATGTTTTTCATTAAAGTCAGAGACATTCTGATTCTTAAAATAAACCTCACCCTGTGACGCCAGATAGTCGAAACATAGCCAGCCCCAAAGTGGTTTTACCAGAACCTGATTCACCAACGATGCCCAGCGTTTCTCCGGAAAATAGTGACAGGGTCACATCATCAACCGCTTTAATCTCATCTATCTTACGTTTAAAAAAACCTTTATATATCGGGAAATAACAGCGCAGGTTTTCTGTGTTAAGCACCACAGTGGAGCTTGCCTCTACCGTTGCAATTTTTTTATCAGGCTCACTATCAAGTAAAAATTTTGTGTAGTCATGTTGCGGCTGCGCAAACAACTTATCCGTTTCATTACTTTCAACAATTTTTCCAGCTCTGCATGACGCAAACACGATTTGCAAATCGTCTTACCAGGTTTAAATCATGGGTAATTAATAATACCGACATACCCGATTCCTGCTGTATTTCATGTAACAGATCAAGAATCTGTTGTTGAATAGTTACATCCAGTGCTGTGGTTGGCTCATCTGCAATTAACAATGCCGGGTCACAGGCCAGCGCCATCGCTATCATGACACGCTGACGCTGCCCGCCTGAGAGCGTGTGTGGAAAAACATTGACCTTTTGCTCAGGCTGTCGAATACCAACCCGGTGCAGCAGTTCAATCACCCGTTTTTGTTTCGCCGATTTGCTTAAGATTTTGGTGCAGGGTAAGCACTTCTTCAATTTGCTGACCGACAGTAAATACCGGGTTTAATGATGTCATCGGCTCCTGAAAAATCATTGAAATATTTTTACCGCGAACTTTTTGCATGGCTTCGTTACTCAGCGTCAGCAAGTTTTTTCCCTGAAAATCAATATTTCCATCTGAATAAACAGTATTTGCTTCATCATGCAAACGCAATAAGGATAACGCGGTAACTGATTTGCCAGAACCGGACTCACCGACGATGGCCAGGTTTTCGCCCGTAAAAATATCAAAACTTATATTATCAATAATATTGACCAGGCCGTTTTGTGTATTAAATGATACGCTTAAATCTTTTACACTTAATAAACATTGTTTTGTATTCATGGATTCATTATTACCATAAGGTCGTTTAACATTTAAATTCTTCGTGTATCCAGTGCTTCACGCAGTGCTTCACCGATAAAAATCAACAACATCAATGTACCTACAAGTACCACAAAAGCACTTAAGGACAACCACCAGGCTTCTATATTTTCTTTTCCCTGTGCCAGCAATTCTCCCAGGCTCGGTGTTGTTGGCGGCACACCCAGACCCAGAAAATCCAGGCTGGTTAATGCAAGTATTGCTCCGCTGATCCTGAACGGTAAAAAGGTAATCACCGGCGTTAAACTGTTTGGCAACAGATGTTTTGTAATAATCGTAAAATTAGTCAGGCCCATTGCTCTGGCAGCACGCACATAGTCCAGATTTCGGCCACGTAGAAACTCGGCACGCACATAATCTGATAGCCCCATCCAGCCGAACAGTGACAACAATATAATCAACAACCAGATGCTGGGTTGAAATATTGATGCAAAAATAATCAGCAAATAGAGTTCAGGCATCGATGACCAGACTTCTATCACACGCTGCATGATCAAATCTGTTTTACCTGAAAAATATCCCTGCACTGCACCGGCGGCAATCCCGATAACAACACCGATTATCATAAGCGCTAAAGCAAACCAGACGGATATTCGAAAACCATAGATAACACGCGCCAGCACATCACGCCCGCGGTCATCAGTGCCGAAATAGTTCTGACTCGATGGCGGCGCCGGGTTGGGTAAATCACTGACAAAGTTAATGGTGTTGTAGCTGTATGGAATAAGCGGTTCGATCATCCAGTTACCATTTTGCGTCAACTGATTACGAACGAAACTATCTGTGTAATCTGCCTCGGTTTCAAAATCACCGCCAAATGTTGTTTCAGCATAGCTGTTAAAAACAGGGAAATAATACTCACCCTGATAATTCACCAGCAGCGGTTTGTCATTAGATAAAACTTCAGCAAAAAAACAAAACACAAACAGGACACTAAAAATCCACAGGCTTACATAACCACGGCGGTTAGATTTAAAGCGCAACCATGCCCGTTGCCCCGGTGACAGTCCTGATATTTTATTATTTAAGCCATTCATAAATATAAGCTAAACCTGAAAATATAATTATTTGTCAACAGACTCAAAATGAATACGTGGATCAATGAACACGTAACTTAAATCAGCCAGTAACTTGGCAATCAAACCCAGCATAGTAAATAAAAACAGTGTACCCAGCACAACCGGGTAGTCACGCTTTAACACCGACTCATAAGACAGCAGACCTAAACCATCAAGTGAGAAAATGGTTTCGATCAGCAGGCTGCCGGTGAAAAACGCGCCAATAAATGCAGCAGGGAATCCTGTTACCAATGGGATAACTGCATTTCTAAATACATGACGATACAGTACTGCACTTTCTGAAAGTCCTTTTGCTTTAGCAGTTAACACATATTGTTTACGTATTTCTTCAATAAAACTGTTTTTGGTTAACATGGTCATGATTGCAAAACTGCCTATCACCGAGGCCGTTATAGGTAACACCATGTGCCATAAATAATCTGTGATTTGCTTATACCAGGGAAGGCTGTCCCAGTTATCAGAAACCAGCCCACGTAAAGGAAAGATATCGAAAAAGCTTCCACCACCAAAAAAAACCAGCAAAGTAATACCGAGCACAAAGCCGGGAATTGAATAGCCGATTAAGATTAAGGTACTGGTAGCCACATCAAAGTTACTGCCGTCTCTAATAGCTTTAGCAATGCCGAGCGGAATACAGGTTGAATAAACAATCAGGAAACTCCAGACACCTAAACTGATAGATACAGGCAGTTTGGAAATAACCAGCTCCATTACAGATTCATTATGAAAATAACTATCACCAAAATTGAAACTTAAATAGTTTTTCATCATGATAATAAACCGTTCATGCACCGGTTTATCAAAGCCATACAGGGTACGGATTTCTTCAATATACTTTTCGTCTAATCCAGTTGCCCCTCGATATAGACCACCGGCGCCGCTGCTTGCTTCACCGACGCCTTGCTTGCCTTCCTCCAGCTGACTGACCAGCTGTTCAACCGGGCCACCGGGCACAAACTGTGTTACAGCAAAGGTAATTAACATGACCCCAAACAGTGTTGGTATCATTAATAACAGTCTTTTTAGGATATATGAAAACATGTATATCAGTTTTAAGTTTTAAGATTTTAAGTTTTTCATTTTTTATCTCCATGGATGGAGTGTATGCTGAGAATCGTCGGGAACGATTCCAGTGCACTATTCACTGCTTTTAATCCACCACGCCTTTAGCAGCCATGCTATCGGATCGTAATACAATGGTTGTGTTTCCGGTATTCCGAATTTGTCCCAGTAAGCTATACGGTGAACATTGATATACCAGTTTGGCACCAGGTATTCACCAAATAAAAGTACACGATCCAGTGCACGTGAAGCAATCACAACTTCTTCCCGATTTTTCGCCTGAATAATTGCCTGCACCAGTGCATCGACAACAGGGCTGGAAATCCCTGGCAGATTATTTGAACCTTTTGAATCAGCCGATGCAGAATCGAACATATTCATTAATTCATTACCTGGAGAAATTGACGAAGAAAAACTGGTCACGACCATATCAAAATCAAAATTATCCAGCCTGCTTTTATATAATGAAGAATCAACTTTTCTATAGTTTGTTTCAATACCCAGCTTTTGTAAATTATGTGCATATGGCGCAACAATCCGGTCAAAACCACTTTGCACGAGTAAAAAGTACAGCGTGAACACTTCGCCCTGTTGATTTTTCAGCACGCCATCCTGAATGGTCCAGCCTGCTTCTGCAAGCAGATCTCTTGCTTCGATTAAATTTTTTCGCAAGCTGTTCGGTGCTATCGTCGTTGCCGGCTTCCATTGCTGTGTAAATATCTCCGCTGGTAACTGGTCACGATACTTTTCCAGCAAGGCCAGTTCCTTTCCCTCTGGCAAACCTTCTGCAGCCAGTTCACTGTTGCTGAAATAGCTGCCTGCACGGACGTACTGATTATAAAAAAGTTTGGCGTTCGCCCACTCAAAATCATAAGCCAGACTTAATGCGCGCCTGACACGAACGTCTTTAAATTGTTGCTGACGGGTATTAAAGGCAAACCCCTGCATACCGGCATTGTTCTTATGTGCTAATTCTGTCTTTTTTATATCACCGGAGTCATAGTTCGGACCATTATGTGACCTCGCCCAGCGCTTGGAATAATTTTCAAAAAAGAAATCGAACTCCCCTGCTTTGAATGCTTCCAGTGCTATGGTGGAATCCTTGTAATACTTGTAGGTAATGCGCTCATAATTAAACATGCCTTTGCGAACAGGCAAATCTTTTGCCCAGTAATCCGGGTTTTTGACATATTTAATGGTTTTCCCGCGCTCATATTTTTCTACCGTATAAGGGCCGCTGGCAATGGGTCGGGTATCACTGAGCGTTTCAAAATCGGTATCTCCAGCCCATTTTTTAGAAAAGATCGGTATTTCACCGATGATCATGTGCAATTCACGGTTTTTATTTTTGAAATCAAAACGCACCATCAGTTTGTCTAAAACAGTGGCTGATATAACATCAGCGTAATAAACCCGATATTGAGGATGCGCCGCTTTACTCATCAGGGTATCAAATGAATATTTAACATCTTCCGCGGTAATGGCGTCACCATTGGAAAACCTGGCCAGAGGGTTTATATGAAATGTTACCGACAGCTCATCTTCAGCCAGAAAAAAATCATCGGCGATAAGTCCATATTCACTGAAGGGTTCGTCCAGACTTTTCTCCAGTAAACTTTCGAAAACCAGCTCACCCAGCCCACCGGCAGAAATACCTTTTAGCAGGAACGGGTTCAGGCTATCGAATGTTCCAAGTCCCATCAAAGTTAACTCACCGTGTTTAGGCGCATCGGGATTTACATAATCAAAATGCTTATAATCAGCTGCATATTTCGGTTCATAACCCATACCCATAGCAGGTACGGCCTGAGAAGCATTCGGCAAACAGAAAAGGAAAAAGAAGATAAAATTAAATTTTTTTAGCACGATTTTAATAACAAATGTGACAACAATCCGGGCCGTGATCTAAGTAATAATCTGGCATTCATAAGTTAATAATTGATTTTAGCTTATAGTTGTTTTTATAGTTGCTTTTGTGGGTATAATCCGCCTAACATAGGCCAACTGAGTTTACAGCACAGGCCTGCAACAGGCCAACGATAACAACATATATAATACTTGAATATTTTTTGAGGTATAAGTGATGGGCTTTTTAACAGGCAAACGTGCATTAATCTTTGGAGTTGCGAGCAATCGCTCTATTGCCTGGGGCATTGCAAAAGCGATGCATAGAGAAGGCGCCGATCTGGCGTTTGCTTATATGGGTGAACGCCTGAAAGAGCGTGTCGAAAAATTAGCTGGTGAATGTGACTCTGACATTGTTGTACCCTGCAACGTAGAAAAAGACGAGGAAATTGAAGCGGTTTTCGATCATCTTGATGACTACTGGGATAGCCTGGATATCATTGTGCATTCAGTCGCTTTTGCACCTAAAGAGATGTTAGAAGGTGACTATCTTGACAACATTACCCGTAATGGTTTCAATACGGCACACGAAATTAGCTCATACAGCCTCGCGGCAATCGCAAAAGCCGGTCGTCATATGATGCAAAATCGTGAAGATGCCGCCATCATTACCATGAGTTATCTCGGCGCAGTACGTGCATTCCCCGGTTACAACGTTATGGGGCTGGCAAAAGCCAGTCTTGAAGCGAATGTTCGTTATTTAGCACACTCATTAGGCCCGGAAGGTATTCGCGTTAATGCAGTTTCCGCAGGTCCGATTAAAACACTGGCAGCAAAAGGTATCTCCGGCTTCAATAAAATTATCGAACATGTAGAGCAAAGCGCACCATTACATCGCAACATAACCATTGATGAAGTAGGCAATACTTCAGCGTTCCTTTGCTCTAATCTTGCCAGTGGCATTACCGGCGAAGTCGTTTATGTTGATGCCGGTTATCATACAGCCGGTTTGATGGGCGATATATCGCCAGAAATACCGTAAGCTAACGCTCAAATATAACATTATTCACCACAGTTATTCACCACAGAGGCACAGAGGACACAGAGAAAAATTTTACTTTGTTAGTGCGCCACGGCGCATTAACAAGTAAAATGTTTTTCTCTGTGTCCTCTGTGCCTCTGTGGTGAATAAGCTTTTTATACAACCCGCGTTTCTTCACCTTCAAGTCGCGCAATCGTCACTGCTGCACATGAGTCACTAAACACATTCACTGCAGTACGGCACATATCAAGCACCCTGTCTACAACCAGGATTAATCCAACGGCTTCCAGAGGCAACCCTATTGCAGACAATATAATAGTAATCGCAACCAGGCTTGCTGAAGGTATGCCCGCAACACCTATCGATGTTAACAAGGCGATAAGGACAATGGTAAATTGCATTGTTATATCCAGTGAAATGCCATAAGCCTGTGCGATAAACATTGCCGCCACACATTCATACAATGCAGTGCCATCCATATTAATGGTGGCGCCTAAAGGTAAAGTAAAACCTGATACCTGGTTTGATACACCGGCACGGTTTTCCACACAGTCCATGGTTATCGGCAATGTTGCTGAGGAAGAACTGGTAGAAAATGCTGTTAACAAAGCAGGCAACATCGCTTTAAAGTGTTTTGCTGGCGATACACCTGCAAGGTAACGCAGTATAGCTGGCAGAAATAGCAGTAAATGCACTGCTAAAGCCAGTAATACTGTTATAAAGAATAGCGCCAACGGCCCAAATGCTTCCACGCCAGAAAGCATTATTACTTTAGTTACCAGGGCATAAACACCTAATGGCGCAAATTTCATGACCAGTTCGGTCATCATCATCATGATATTTAATAAGCCCTGCCAGAAGTCTTTATGAACCTGCGCGGCCGGGCCTTCAAGTTTGGAAACAAAAAAACCAAAAAGTAAACTGAAAAAAATCAGTCCCAACATTTGCCCATTCGCTGCGGCTGTCACAATATTAGGCGGCACCATTCGCAGTAAAACTTCAGCAATATCATCAGCACCTTTATCACCTACTTTGCTTACCACTTCATCTGTGTCTACAGAAAGGCCTATGATATGCCGTGCAGGTTCACCATCAACAATACCAGGTTGAAATAAATTAACAAAAAACAGGCCTATTAAGATGGCAACAAAACTGGTAGTTAAATAATACAATACTGTTTTCGAACCGAGACGTCCTAATGCATCACCACCCAGGCCCATCATGCCGGTAATAATTGATGACATGACCAATGGCACAATTAACATTTTTAAAGCATTTAGAAATAAAGTACCGGTGAAAACCAGCACTGAAAGAAGAGAGACACCAAAAACAGAAAAAGTCTGATCAAGGAAAAGACCTGTTAACACTGCCAGACAAAGTGCAATTAATATCTGCCAGTGTAAAGCAATATTTTTCATTGACACAATAAATCTCCATGTTAAGAGACTTAACCACAGAGACACAGAGGGCACAGAGAAATACTTTTTATTGTTAACTGCGCCTGCGGCGCATTAACAACAGATAACTCTGTGCTCTCTGTGTCTCTGTGGTTAAATCTTTTTATACCTGACTAAATAAATACTATCTTTCAAGAATGCGTTTGTTTTTCTGAATGTCGGCATTATCTTTCAAGTAAAGCAATGCACTGGAAAAATCTCGAATCGCATTCTCACGCTGGACTTCGCTCTTAACTAAGTCCAGCTTATCTTTAGCAATATTGTTTCCAGCATTCACCCTGGTTAATACCACCAGCGCTACATCACCTGAAGCCAGATCGACTTCTTTTACGGATGGCGCCCCTTCCTGGTTTTGAGGAAGATCAAAAGCATTTTGCAAAATAACGGGATCACTCACTTTTGAAAAATCTTTACGTCCTAACGATGTAATAACATCAGTACTAATACCATCAGACTTCAGGCTATCAATACTTTCACCTGCTTCAATTTTAGATTTAATATCTAAAGCAGCCGCCATGGTTTGTTTGTGTCCGTTTTCTACTTTTAATATATTCTCAATTTTGGCGCTAACAGCTTCTAATGGCATGGGTGTTGTGGTTATGTGTTCATTTAAACGTAAAACAACAACATGCGTTGGACTGATTTCAATAATATCACTGTTACTTCCCTGCTCTAGCACCAGTGGTGAAAATGCAATATTCCTTACTTTCTGGTTCTCTGCAATACCCTTGCCGCTGTTGCGGGTAAAATAATCAGTGCTGGCAACTTTAAGCCCTAATTCTTCAATTACTACATCAAGACTGTCCGGGTTTTCATAAGCAGTTGAGGCGAGTCTTTCACTTAAATCATAAAACATTGATGCTACTGCATCTGCTTTTAACTCATCTTCAAACTCATAACGTTTCACTTCTAAAGGTTCAATGGTTTCACTTCTAATATCATCAAGTTTTATTAAGTGATAACCAAATTGTGTTTCCACAACATCACTGATTGCACCCTTCTCTTTATCAGGCAGATCCATAGCAAACAGGGTCTGCTCAAACGGCCTGACCATTTCACCTAATGCAACCCAGCCAAGATCACCACCTTCTGCTGCAGAACCTGTGTCCTCAGAATATTTTTTCGCCAGTTCAGCAAAATCTGCACCGTTCTCTAGCTCCTTCTTGATTGATTCAATTTTAGCTTTTGCGGCAATTTTATTCTCAGATGTCTGTATTAATATATGACCTGCTTTACGTTCTTCACGACCGCTAACACTGGAAACATATTCATCATACATTTTCTTAATTTTGTCTTCATCAACTTCAATATTCTCAGTCAATGACTCTGAAGTAATCTCAACATAATCAACCTTGATTTTTTCAGGATTCATAAAAGACTGAATATTTTCTTCGTAGTACTGCTTAACTTCTTCTTCTGTCGGTGCTGCCGCCGTGGAAAAATGTTCGACATTAAACTTCAGCACAGTAATATCGCGCGTTTGCTCATTTAATACGGCCAGATTATTAACCTGTTCTTTAGTAACAAAAGATGAATTAGCAATTGCTGACTGCATTTGCTGTAGTCTCAATTCATTTCTTAAAGAATGTTCATACATGGGTATGCTCATTCCCATAGAAGCAACATTCATTTCAAATCTAGAACGATCAAAAACCCCGTCTACAGTATAAAGTTGCTTGATTCTTTGAGATAAAACCAAATCAGAAATCCTGTAACCGTTGTCATAAGTAACGCCTTCAAGCAAACGCTGGTTAATAAGCTGCCTTAATGTTTGTTCACGTAAAGCTTTTTCTTCAATAGGAAGTTTGCCACCATACTGTCGTAACATTGATTGACGATTCAATGAAACAGTACGTTCAAATTCACTTGCAGATATTTCTATATTATTAACTTTGGCAGCATATTGTGGGCCGGTGTCGTCCAGATAAGATTGAATGCCCCATAATGCAAATGGCAAACCAATTAAAACAACAATAACAATACCTAACCAGCCTTTTATTCGATCATTAATAGCCTGTAACATAAGCTTTCTACTGTCCTAAAAAGTAACGCTGAAAGTTAACAAGAGTAACTAACACGGAAAATTAATATTGAGAATGGATTATACCTAAAACACCCGGTTTGTATGGGATGAGAAATAAATATATTCATGTTTATTGTTAAAATAGTACAAATACCTAAATAATTTCTTACTGCCTGAACAAATGAGATCTGGAAAAAACGAGACGGGAATATACAAGATAGATAAGAGTTAAAAACTGGTACCGTACAAAACTAAAGATAAGACATTAATCTTAATACGGTACTGTTTAATATATGGCGGACCGGACGGGACTCGAACCCGCGACCTCCGGCGTGACAGGCCGGCATTCTAACCAGCTGAACTACCGGTCCGAACATGGTGGGTGCTGAGGGAGTCGAACCCCCGACATTCGCCTTGTAAGGGCGACGCTCTACCAGCTGAGCTAAGCACCCCTATTCTGGTAAGCCCGGCTTGCTAAGCTCGGGAAGGCGCGCTAGTTTACTGCATCTTTTAATGCTTTACCAGGCTTAAATGCAGGAACTGTTGCTGCAGCAATTTGAATTTCTGCACCTGTCTGAGGATTACGACCTGTTCTTGCTGCTCTTTGGCGTACAAGGAAGGTACCAAAGCCAACAACACCAACTTGTTCGCCCTTTGCTAATGTGTCTGAAATTGTAGTAAGTACTGCATCAAGCGCACGCGCAGCATCTGCTTTAGTTATATCTGCTGCTTCAGCAACGGCATCAGTAAGTTCTGTTTTGTTCATTAATGACTCCTATATCATAATCAGGTAATTTTGGAAGAAGGCTTAGTAAAAGTTATTATTACTAAAAAGTTATTATTTTAATTTTGATTCCCGAAGATAAAACGGGAATCACAAAAGCTAACTAGCAAAATTTTACTAAGCGGGATTTATACAGTGAGTTCATCAGTGTGTCAACTTCAAACCCGCAAAAACACTGGTATTTTGACCTAAAAAGATGAGACAGGCACAGGAAAGAGAGGCAAATTTTTTGAGTGTATTGTGAATTAAAATATATACATTCAGCCTGTTGCAAACACACAGGTTTTTTAATTTCTTGCTGCATCAAGAGCTTGCATTAACTTCCTATGATCCACCTGAATTTCTACAGCTTCACATATTTTTACAAAAAAAAGCAAATGCATTTCATCAATGCATTTGCTTTAGAATACTTCTATATATAAAAAATTAATACATACAGATTCGATTAATGACGCAATGTAGTTTCCGACTTTTTATTTTTTGATGTCGCCGTTGATTTATCACCCGCAGCTTTGTCTTTCTGGTTGCTCTCATCCGTACCTGCATCTTTAAGTGGAACTGGCATTTCTGTTAATGCCAGTTCCAGTACTTCATCAATCCAGCGCACTGCTTTTACATCTAGTTTGCTTAAAATATTTTGTGGTATTTCAACCAGGTCTTTTTCATTTTCCTGTGGAATTAATACTGTCTTAATTCCCGCTCGATGTGCTGCAAGCAGTTTTTCTTTTAGGCCGCCAATTGGCAAGACTTCACCACGTAGAGTAATTTCACCCGTCATAGCAATATTTGCGTTTACCGGTTTTTTAGTTATTGATGAAGCCAGTGCAGTGCACATACCAACACCTGCACTCGGACCATCTTTGGGCGTAGCGCCCTCAGGCACATGCACGTGAATATCAATAGTCTCCTGAAAATCAGGTTTTAAACCCAGTGCTGCAGCACGGCTACGAATAACTGTCATTGCAGCCTGAATAGATTCCTGCATAACATCACCAAGTTGACCGGTATAGGAAAGTTTTCCCTTACCTGGCATTACGGCCGATTCAATGGTCAGAAGCTCACCACCAACTTCCGTCCATGCAAGACCGTTTACCTGTCCAATTTGATCATTGTCTTCTGCTACACCATAACGGAAACGTTTAACACCGAGATATTTTCCAAGTGTTGCCGGTGTTACTTTTGTGAGCTTGCCAGCCTTGTCTTTATCAAGCAGAACATCTTTTACAACCTTACGACAGATTTTTGCTATTTCACGTTCTATGCTTCGAACGCCTGCTTCACGTGTATAATACCGAACGATGTCGCGCAATGCTGCGTCACTGATCTGTAACTCTTCCTCTTTTAGACCATTATTCTTCCTCTGTTTAGGCATCAGATAAGCTTTTGCAATTTCTACTTTTTCATCTTCGGTATAACCGGGAAGACGAATGACTTCCATACGATCTAATAATGGGCCAGGTATGTTCATACTGTTCGCAGTAGCCACGAACATAACATCAGAAAGGTCAAAGTCCACTTCCAGATAATGGTCAGCAAAAGTGTGATTTTGCTCCGGGTCTAACACTTCTAATAACGCCGACGCTGGGTCACCGCGAAAATCAGCCGCCATTTTGTCTATTTCATCTAGCAGGAATAGAGGGTTACGTGTACCCACTTTACTCAGGTTCTGAATAATCTTTCCTGGCAAAGAACCGATATAAGTACGACGATGCCCGCGAATTTCTGATTCATCACGTACACCACCTAATGCCATACGTGTATATTTACGGTTAGTTGCCCGGGCAATAGAACGTCCTAATGAAGTTTTACCAACACCTGGAGGGCCGACCAGACACAATATTGGGCCTTTTAGTTTTTTCACGCGCTGTTGCACAGCGAGATATTCCAGTATGCGTTCCTTGACTTTATCCAGTCCATAATGGTCTTCGTTAAGCACTTTCTCAGCACCGGCAAGATCCTGACGGATTTTTGTTCTCTTCTTCCACGGACAGTCAGCCAGCCAGTCGATATAATTACGCACCACTGTCGCTTCAGCCGACATCGGTGACATCATTTTCAATTTATTTAATTCACTATCTGCTTTTTTCTTTGCCTCTTTACTCATGCCGGATTTTGCAATGCGTTGCTCCAGCTCTTCAATCTCATTAGGCGTATCTTCCATATCACCCAGCTCTTTCTGAATCGCTTTCATTTGCTCATTCAGGTAATACTCACGCTGGCTCTTTTCCATTTGCTGCTTAACACGACCGCGAATTCGCTTCTCGATTTGAAGCATATCAATTTCGCCATCGATTAATTTCATAATGTATTCCAGCCGATCCTGTACATTAGAAATTTCAAGAATTTTCTGTTTTTCATCCAGCTTCAACGACATATGCGCCGCAATGGTATCGGAAAGTCGTGATGGCTCATCAATACCGGCCAATGAAGTCAGGATTTCAGCAGGCACTTTCTTATTGAGTTTTACATATTGATCAAACACGCTAAGTGTTGAACGTGAAAGTATCTCAAGCTCCTGCACATCTTTAGGAGCTTCTTCTGATAGCAGACTATAACCGGCAACAAAGAAATCACCTCTCTCTTTCATGCCCTCGATTAGTGCACGTTGAGCGCCCTCAACCAGTACTTTAATCGTACCGTCTGGAAGTTTTAATAATTGCAAAATGGTAGCGAGTGTACCTATTTCATGAACATCATCAATATTCGGGTCATCGATATCTGCACTTTTCTGAGCTACAAGCAATATTTGCTTGTTGTTCTGCATTGCTGCATCAAGCGCATGGATTGATTTTTCACGACCAACGAACAGAGGTATAACCATGTGTGGATAAACAACCACATCACGTAAGGGTAAAACTGGAACTTCAGAAGGCTGAATTAAATTTACTTCTGTATCTTTTGTGCTAGCCATGGCTACCTCTAATTTATATTGTTATTAGTAAGTGTAGACAAACGCAAAGCTTTTCAAGTGGCTTTAAGATAAATTTTGTTAATAAAATGTTATATTATTACAAGCCTCTGTTTTTTATAGCATATTACTGTTTTTCTTAACAGCTTAGTGACCTTGTCGCCTGATTGTTTTTCCAGGTTAATTTCCTGGCTAATTTTCCTGGCTAATTTTTTCTCTCTCACCGCCATTATATACCAGATAGGGCTGGTTGCTACCTTCAACAACTGATTCATCAACAACCACTTTAGATACGCCTTCTAACGAAGGTAATTCATACATGGTATTTAGCAGTATATTTTCAAGTATGGTGCGAAGACCTCGAGCGCCGGTTTTGCGTTCCATGGCTTTTTTTGCAATTGCGTGCAGCGCTTCATCTCGAAGTTCGAGCTCACTGCCTTCCATTTCTATCATTTTGCCATACTGTTTGATTAGCGCATTTTTAGGTTCAGTCAAAATAGTAATCAGCGCATCTTCATCAAGCTCTTCCAGCGTAGCAACCACAGGTAAACGGCCAACGAACTCAGGGATCAAACCATAGGTGATTAAATCATCAGCTTCCAGCTCACTGATAACCTCATGCGCCTTACGTACTTGAGCTTTTGTTCTAACCTCAGCGCTAAAACCAATGCCGCCTTTTTCGGATCGATTACGAATGACTTTATCCAGACCGGCAAATGCGCCACCACAAATAAACAGAATATTCTTGGTATCAACCTGTAAGAATTCCTGCTGCGGGTGTTTGCGACCACCCTGTGGAGGAACAGAAGCCACTGTACCTTCAATCAATTTCAGTAAGGCCTGTTGTACACCTTCACCTGATACATCACGTGTTATTGACGGGTTATCAGATTTGCGTGAAATTTTGTCGATTTCATCAATATACACAATCCCAGTCTGCGCTTTATCAACGTCATAATCACATTTCTGCAATAATTTCTGGATAATATTTTCAACATCCTCACCAACATAACCGGCCTCTGTCAATGTGGTCGCATCAGCAATAGTAAACGGCACATCAAGTAATCTTGCCAGGGTCTCAGCGAGCAGGGTTTTACCAGAGCCGGTGGGGCCTATCATTAAAATATTGCTTTTAGATAATTCGACTTCGTCTTTTTTATGTTTAACTTCAAGACGTTTATAGTGGTTATAGACAGCTACCGAAAGGATTTTTTTGGCGTGTGCCTGACTAATAACATAATCGTTAAGAATGTCATTAATTTCACGAGGTGTGGGTAACTTTTTGACCGCTAAACTGGTTTCTTCTTCCAGTTCTTCAAGAATGATGTCATTGCATAGCTCGACACATTCATCACAAACGTAAACTGATGGCCCCGCAATTAATTTTTTAACTTCATGCTGGCTTTTACCGCAAAAGGAACAATAAAGAAGTTTTTCTGAATCGTTACCGTTGTTATTTCTATTGTCACTCATAACTCTCTCTCAAAGCATCAGTATGGCTATAACCTTGCCAATTCGTGAACAATCTTTCAAGTATATCTTGCGCCAAATCTGTAAAAAAATCTTGCTACTTGATTATAGACCATAGCGTATAGACAAAATTCATGGTGAAATTTGGGCCAAGTTTTGGTAAAAATTTACAAAAAACAGCTTTTTTACTCCAGCCTTACATTTAAAAACTGGTAAAAATGCCCTCTATTGACTCTAAAACAGGCATTGTCCAATTTCAAAGCTGCTCAACTAGCCTGCTCACCTGGGCATAGTGTAGTGTAGCCAGTTTTTGTTAACTATTTTTGCTGTCTATTTGCGCTTACTTAATACTTCATCAATAAGTCCATACTCAGCGGCAGTTTCTGCACCCATGAAATTATCACGCTCGGTATCATTTGCAATGGTATCAATGTCCTGGCCTGTGTGATCAGCTAACAACTGGTTTAACTGCTCACGAATTTTTAGAATTTCCCTGGCATGAATATCGATATCTGAAGCCTGTCCCTGAAACCCGCCAAGCGGCTGATGTATCATGACTCGAGAAAGTGGCAACGCATAACGTTTACCTTTTGCGCCTGCAGTTAATAATACAGCGCCCATACTGGCAGCCTGACCAATACATAATGTGCTGATATCAGGTTTTATAAATTGCATAGTATCGTATATTGCCAAACCCGCAGTGACTGAACCACCTGGTGAATTGATATAAATTGAAATATCTTTGTCTGGATTTTCAGATTCTAAAAACAACAGCTGCGCCACCACAAGATTTGCCATGTGGTCTTCAATCGGACCCACAATAAAAATCACACGCTCTTTAAGCAGCCGCGAATAAATATCATATGAGCGCTCCCCACGTGGAGTTTGCTCAATAACCATAGGAACCAGGTTTAATGACTGTGTTTCAAGCGCACCATTAGAATTGTTATTTATCATTATTTATACCCTAAAATTAATACCCATAGTAGTTCAAAATCACAGTTTATTTAACTTTAAATCAATCACTTAAAACAAATTATTAATGTCATTTATTTATTTATTTTGGGGTTCATTACTTCATCAAAAGTACTGTTTTTAGAAGTAACGGTTGCCTGCTCTGCAAGCCAGTCAACAACCGCATCTTCCATCACCAGCGTTTCAATGCCACGCAGTAACTCCTGGTTAGACATGTAATAATTAACAAATTCGGCGGGAGATTCGTAATCTTTAGACATATCTTCGATACGTGATTTAACCATATCAGCATTTACATTCAACGACGATGTTTTGGCCACTTCCGCCAGAAGCATACCTAACTGAACTCGACGCCTTGCATCATCCATAAACGCATCTACCGACACATTACTGCCTGGCGCCTGGGCTTCAGTCTGCTTCTTCAGCGTTTCTGCTTCCTGGGTCACCGTTGCAGAGGGTACATCAACAGGGTTAGCATTTATCAGCGCATCCATGGTGTTTTCTTTTAACAGGGTGCGCAAACGTTTAGTCAATTCACGCTCCATGTTTGCTTTAATTTCACTTTTTAACTGGTCAATATCGCCACTTTCTACGCCGAACGCTTTTGCAAAGCCTTCATCAACTTCAGGTAATTTTGGCTCTTCGACTTTTTTAACAGTCACGGCAAATTCTGCTTCCTTCCCAGCCAGTTCTTTTGCTGCATAATCATCAGGAAACGGTACTTTAAAGGTTGTTTCTTCAGAGGCTTTCAGTCCCGTCAATTTCTCTTCAAAACCAGGGATCATCTGACCTGCACCTAATACCATGGGCATATCACTGGCGCTACCGCCGTCAAATTTTTCACCATCAATCGTTCCAACAAAGTCGATAGTAATGCGATCACCATCGGCAGATTCGCGATCAACTTCCGCCCAGTCCATTTTTTGCTTACGCAAAACATCAATCATGTTGTCAACATCAGAGCCTTCAACACTGGCCTCGATTTTTTCTATGGAAAGTTCTGCAACTGGCGCCAGTGAAACCTCAGGATAAACCTCAAATGTTGCGGTATATTCCATGACCTGGCCTAAAATAAGGTCCTGCGCCTGTATTTCAGGATCACCTGCCGGTGTTAAATTTTCCTGTGTTAAAGCATCACGGAAACTACGCTGCATTAATTCACCGGCAACTTCCTGCAAGATTGTTGCAGAGTATTTTTGCCTGATAACTTTAAGTGGGACCTTGCCCGGACGAAAACCATCTACTCGGACGGTATTTTTTAATGAATTCAGTCGATTATTAACTTCTGACTCGACGGTTTCTGCAGGTACCTGAACGGTCAACTTACGTTCTAAACCTTCACCTGCTTCCACTGAAACTTGCATAATTACCTCGGCAAATAAAACTATGTGAGTCAATCAATAACTCAAAGAATAAATTGGTGCGAAAGGAGAGACTCGAACTCTCACGTCAAAGACACTGGTACCTAAAACCAGCGCGTCTACCAATTCCGCCACTCTCGCATTTAGGTAGCTGATAATAACAAAAAAATATCGGTTTTACCCGCAAAACTACGTTATCACCAGAATTTTGGTGGGTCGTCAGGGACTCGAACCCTGGACCAAGAGATTAAGAGTCTCCTGCTCTACCAACTGAGCTAACAACCCTTTGCTGTTTAACTCTTTATCAAGAACCTCGTTCTCTGATAACTTATATGGGGTGGACGATGGGGCTCGAACCCACGACAACTGGAATCACAATCCAGGACTCTACCAACTGAGCTACGTCCACCATAATTTCCAGGGGGTTCATGAACAAAGTAAAAACTCCCATGATTTAAAAAACCGAATTTGGCGCGCCCGGCAGGACTCGAACCTGCGACCCTCGGCTTAGCTTACCAACTACGCCTTTCGACGCCTCATCTAAATGAGTTTGTGGTCTGGACTATCTCTTCACCATCACAGGTGTCGCACGTATAGTCTCTACGGAACCCATCGAAAATCAGCTGCTAACCTTACGTTTTTCAACTGATTATTTCGCGGCGCTTCTACCCTCAAAGTAACTGAACGCTTGTAATCAAGCGGGTTCAGGTAATAACACTCATCTGTATCAGGGCAATAAATACAATAAAGATCAATCTCACCTTTATTGATTGCTTGCATATGAGTACCGTTTTTATCCGCCCAGCATGAGCGAAAATGTACCGTAATACTCCCTGTTTTATCTACAGATTTATATTTAACCTGAATACGCCGAAAAATCCTGTCTTTATAAGCAACAAGATCAAAAGGCGCATGTTCAGTTACGGGATTTAATATTGTAAATCCCTGCTCGTACATATCGAGCTGAGCCTTCAAAACGCCCAGGTCGCCCTTGTCTTTAGTATGATGCATACCACATGGTAGCCTCAAACCATTGGATGGGTCAACCATTGGTTTCCTCGGGATTGCCATCAGCTCAAACCATGTTTGACTGTTAAGGTTTCCCCGATATAGTGCGATCCACTTTACAGGTTCTGTTTACCTGCAAAGGCTCCTAGCTGCACATTAATGTGCGCTTAAAGGCCGATGCTCTATCCGGCTGAGCTACGGGCGCATTATCAAATTATTAATAAACTCCAATTAATAACATAATTTGGTCGGGGTAGAGAGATTACTCCGGGCTTCCTGCCCTCCACCCTTCGGGCCATCAGCAAATAACGCTGATGTTCAAAATCGCTCCTGGCGCCATAATATAATCTTTATGGGTCGAACTCTTATCGTTCAAATCTCTCTCCCTGATCAGCATGAAACAGCCATGCCATATTCTGACGACGTATCCATCGTAGCCAGTTCTCTTATATGGTCGGGGTAGAGAGATTACTCCGGGCTTCCTGCCCTCCGCCCTTCGGGCCATCAGCAAATAACGCTGATGTTCAAAATCGCTCCTGGCGATTTTGTCGAACTCTTATCGTTCAAATCTCTCTCCCTGATCAGCATGAAACAGCCATGCCATATTCTGACTACGTATCCATCGTAACCAGTTCTCTTATATGGTCGGGGTAGAGAGATTCGAACTCCCGACATCCTGCTCCCAAAGCAGGCGCGCTACCAGACTGCGCTATACCCCGACGCTCTCAATTCACACAAATCAAGAGGCGGGGAATATTACGCTGTGCTCAGGCGATGGTCAAGGTACTATTTGTACCTTGTGGCATCTGTATTTGACGTGCGAAAATCAGCCTCTTTAGTGAATAACAAAACAATTAATATGTCAGCACAAATTATAGATGGCAAAGCCATTGCAGCCGATGTTAGAAACCAGGTGCGCCTTGATATTGAGCAACGCATCAAAAACAATCAACGTGCACCCGGTTTGGCCGTTATTCTTGTTGGACTTGATCCCGCCTCGCAGGTTTATGTCAGAAAAAAACGTGAGGCCTGTAATGAAGCCGGCCTTATCTCAAGATCGTATGACCTGGATGCAAACACTACGCAGCAAACACTATTAAACCTGATTGAAGAACTAAACAGTGATACCACCATTGATGGCATTCTGGTCCAGCTTCCATTGCCGGAACACATCGATAGCACACTGGTTCTAGAGGCCATACACCCGGACAAAGATGTTGATGGTTTTCACCCATATAACATCGGTCGTCTGGCACAGCGCATACCGACTCTGCGGCCCTGTACACCACATGGTGTTATTCATTTGCTAGAAACCATTGGTGAACCGTTTAAAGGCCGCCATGCGGTAATTGTCGGCGCTTCCAATATTGTTGGCCGTCCAATGAACCTGGAATTACTACTGTCAGGGGCGACAGTCACCGTAACCCATCGTTTCACTAATGACCTGGCTTCTTTTGTAGCAGAGGCAGATATACTCATTGTTGCTGTTGGCAAGCCCGGCATTGTAAAAGGCGAATGGGTAAAACCCGGCGCCACAGTAATTGATGTAGGGATTAATCGGCTGCCGAATGGTAAACTCACCGGTGATGTAGATTTCGAGGCGGCCTCTGAACGCGCAGCATGGATTACTCCCGTGCCCGGTGGTGTCGGCCCAATGACCGTTGCCATGTTGTTGCGCAATACTTTACAGGCTGCCGAAAAACACGACAGGTTAGCATCGGCGACGATCTAACCACACTTAAT
Source organism: uncultured Gammaproteobacteria bacterium (assembly GCA_963768215.1). Taxonomy (GTDB): domain Bacteria; phylum Pseudomonadota; class Gammaproteobacteria; order SZUA-229; family SZUA-229. The sequence goes on along the minus strand of CAVYHW010000110.1, from coordinate 13,347 downwards.
ATATATTTTTCCTTTAACAATTATCCACGTAAAAAAACCATGACACAAAGACAATATGATATCGCCATTGAACTGATCGACGCAGCAAATAGCGAAGACCCGAACCTGGTAACGATTGATGATAAAGAATGGCCAAAAGAATTACTATACTCTCATCGAATGTCAGACATGCTGCAGCGTTACCAGCCTGATGCCGACGAAGCACAGAAAATTTCTGTACGCGCACAACATATCCAGCGCTGGAAATCAGCGCGTAATGAGTACCCGATGGACCGCAAGGGTTACCACCAGTGGCGCACCGGACTGTATACCTTTCATGCAGAAACAGTTGCCAGGTTGCTGCTAAAGGCGGGTTATGAAGATGAATTCATCGACCGCGTGAAACAGGCCGTAGGCAAAAAATCACTTAAAACCAATCCCGACACCATGCTAATAGAAGATATTGCCGGCCTGGTATTTATCGAGCATTACATGCTGGAATTTGCACAAAAACATCCCGAATACGATGAGGACAAATGGATTGATATCATCCGTAAGACATGGAGAAAAATGTCTGATCAGGCCCACCAGTTTGCCCTCTCCGGTCAGATTGCTCTACCGGAGCCACTGGTTCCATTGATTCAGAAGGCAGTATCAATCTAAATCGTGATATAAATCAGGTGTACCCGGCAATGACCATCACCCGCATGGATGCGAGTGTTGAGCCACCATGGATGGTTTCACGGCATGTTATTACTGGGTGCATCTGATACAGCTCTGTGTATTTAACGTAACAGCAATACGACGCAACACTTAAATGAATATTTTCATTAGTTTTCTTAAGAAATTCAATCTTTGTGCCGATTAAATAAACCAGGAAGTTACTAGTTTTTATGGTGGCTATCAGGACATTTAGTATCCTGCAGCAAGCAAACGAATTAAAAATTGAACAGTGGAGAGGAAAGATGGCTAATGAAGCAAATGAAATATTTGAGAAACTACCTGATGATTTAAACGTCAGAAGAATGTTTCAGGAAATTGAACATTCCATCAAGACAATTAACCGTGAAAAAATCAGTGAAATAACAGGTGATGTATCCAAACAGGCATTTGTTAATGTGGCCAGTACCACCGCACGCCTGCGAGCATGTTACCTGGCCAAAGTAATCGAACTACAATCTACAGAAGATTTCAAACCTGCCGACATTTCCACTTTGCGTGGGTCTCGACTGATGTATGAAGAAGCCTTAGAAGGTTTTAATGCCTTACAGCATGCTTTAAGTAGAGGTTATTTTAATCTAATAGAATAAAGATTAACTCAAACAAAAAGGAATATATGACATGCAAGGATTATTTTTCAACCAGCTCAATCGCATTGCCATCAAAATCACGGCAGAATAAAGCAGCACGCCCGGATTTGCTTTTGCTGTAATTTATTCCGGCCTGCTGCAGACGCTGAATCACTACATTTAAATCTGTAACCTGCAACGCAACATGATGATCTCGCCCGCCATGCTCAGGTCGAACACTTTTAGCATCAGGATCAGGCAATTCCATCAGGTGTATCTGGCTGTCTGCAAGCTGCAACCAGGCGCCCGGATAACCTAAATCCGGCCGGGAACCATCAATTTCAAGGCCTAAAATACCCATATAAAATTCAAGTGCTTTACTGGTATTGGCCACAATAAGGCTACAATGGTCGATTGCCCTTACTACTGGCGTGGCAAGTGAGCTGGTTAATTGCGTGGTCTGAGACACAGAATACTCCTGAAGCTTAAGGCAACTCTTATTAATAATCATAAAGTTCTGCGAATTTTTAAGCGTACCCAAAAATATCACATTTTGGCAAGGCATGTTTTGCAATGAAGGGCCATTCCCTTCATAAGAATCATATCGCAGCCAGGATTATACTTACTCGGGTGCGCTTAAAAATTCGCCCTGTGGGGCAAAACCTAAATGCCAGACTCTACGTTATTGCTTTTCACCATACAATAAGTATGCATTCAAAACAATGCCTTAATTCAGGCAATTAGGTTTTGCCAGAATTTATGATTATTAATAAGAGGTGCCTTTATGTGAAATAACTTATAATACCGTCCCTGCGAGATTAAGCAACGATGTGACGGCAATCAATATCAACCAATGTATCAGCAATACATTAACTAACACACAGTTCCATAGATGAATCCAGACCTGAAAAAACTTCAGCCCTACCCTTTTGAAAAGCTCAAGGCATTAAAGGCAGGTTGCCAGTTAAACAATCGCCATCCAGCGGCTGAGGGTCATATTGCCTTATCTATTGGCGAACCCAAACATGAAGCGCCCAAGTTTGTGCTGGAGGCAATCACCAGCAATCTGGAACAGATTAATCGTTATCCTTTAACCAAAGGCAGTCTGGAATTACGAAGCACAATCGTAAACTGGTTAAAGCGTCGTTTCAAATTATCTGACGATGCACTGGATGCTGAGAAAAACGTGCTGCCTGTTACCGGGACACGTGAAGCACTGTTCTCATTCGCCCAGTGTTTTGTTGATCGCAATATCCATAATGATGTCAACAGTAATAGTGAGGCATTAGTTTTAATGCCGAATCCTTTTTATCAAATTTATGAAGGTGCTGCTTTCCTGTCAGGCGCAACACCCTTTTTTTATAACACGGTAAAAGAAAATAATTATCTGCCTGATTTTGATTCCATTGATGAAGCCACATGGCAAAACTGCCAGATCATTTATATCTGCACACCCGGCAACCCGACAGGAAGTGTTATTTCAAAACAGGAGCTGATCAAACTCATCAGGCTGTCACAGCAGTATGATTTTATTATTGCTTCCGATGAGTGTTACTCAGAGATATATTTTGATAAAAACAATCCACCGCCCGGTTTATTAGAAGCTGCAGAGGAATGTGGCAATACAGATTTCACAAACTGCATGGTGTTTCACAGTTTATCAAAACGCTCCAACCTGCCCGGCATGCGTTCCGGCTTTGTCGCGGGTGATGCAAAACTAATCAAATCATATTTACTGTACCGCACCTACCACGGATGCGCTATGCCGCCTGTACATCAAATTGCAAGCATTGCGGCATGGAACGATGAAACTCACGTTAAACAAAACAGAGAGCTATACGTTAAAACATTTGATGCGGTTATCGATATATTAAAGCCGGTAATTAATCTGTCATTACCCGACGCGGGTTTTTATCTATGGTTGAAAACACCGATAGATGATGAAAGTTTTGCCAGAGGCCTGTTCGAACAACAGAATGTCACCGTACTGCCGGGCAGTTATTTATCACGTGAAACCAATGGTATTAACCCCGGTAAAAACCATGTTCGTATGGCGCTCGTAGCGCCAATAGATGAATGCAGCACAGCCGCAAAGCGAATTAAAAAATACCTGCTCACTATAAGCAAGCCCTGATATTTCGCCAAATATCTGCATTCCTATGAAATATTTGGGAAATATCAGGGCTAATCCAGTTAACCACACGATGGAGAGACAAAATGTCTGAATTACAAAACATAATCGAAGATGCTTTCGAACGCCGCGCTGAAATCACGCCACGCAATGTAGAAACTCATATTTCTGACGCCGTGACAGAAGCCATTAACCTGCTTGATTCCGGCGAGGCTCGTGTTGCCGAAAAAATTGACGGTGACTGGGTCGTTAATGAATGGTTAAAGAAAGCCGTTCTGCTTTCTTTCCGCATTAACGACAATGAATTTATCAAAGGCGGCTTTACTAATTATTACGACAAAGTAAATTCAAAATTTGCCGACCTTAATACACGTGAATTCCGTGACTCCGGTGTGCGTGTTGTACCACCTGCAACTGCACGTTATGGTTCTTATATCGCACCCGGGGTCGTGTTAATGCCTTCCTACGTTAACATAGGCGCCTATGTTAATAGCGGAACTATGGTTGATACCTGGGCAACGGTAGGCTCATGCGCACAGATTGGTAAAAACGTTCATTTATCAGGCGGCGTGGGTATCGGTGGTGTATTAGAACCGCTACAGGCCGCACCAACCATTATTGAAGATAACTGTTTTATCGGCGCCCGCTCCGAAGTGGTTGAAGGCGTTATTGTCGAAGAAGGCTCGGTGATTTCAATGGGCGTTTATATTGGACAGAGCACCAAGATCTTTAACCGCATGACCGGCGAAATCACCTACGGCCGCATCCCTGCCGGTTCTGTCGTAGTCTCCGGCAACCTGCCATCAAAAGACGGTACATATAGCCTCTACTGTGCAGTAATCGTAAAACAGGTTGATGAAAAAACCCGTGGTAAAGTCGGCCTGAACGAACTGCTGCGTGACATCGATTAGGCAAAAGAAAAGATTCACCACAGAGGCACAGAGTACACAGAGAAAAGACTTAGATTTTAGGTTTAGCGCGCCGCAGGCGCAGCTAAAGCCTAAAAAGATTTTTTCTCTGTGTACTCTGTGCCTCTGTGGTGAACAATAGTTTTTAAGGTTTTAATAATGATTAAAATTTACGGCATCCCAAACTGTGACACCATAAAAAAAGCCCGTAAGTGGCTGGATAATAATAATCTGGTGTATGAATTCCACGATTACAAAAAACTTGGCGTGCCAGAAAAAAACTTAAAACAATGGATTAAACAAGCCGGCTGGGAAACTGTATTAAACAAACGCGGCACCACCTGGCGAAAACTTGATGATGAGATAAAAAACAATATCGATGAAGTTTCATCTATTCAGGTAATGCTGGACAATCCCAGTGCCATAAAACGCCCTGTGCTAGAAAATGGCAAAACACTTCTGATTGGGTTTAAAGAAGACGAATATAAAAAACTTATAACGCCTTAGAACTTGTCACTTCAAGAGATTCAAACTCTGCTTCCAGCCAGCGAAATATCATTTTCCTGGCATAAGGCTCAGCACGATTATCTTCTGCTTCACTGTCACGGCGCATCATTGTAAGAATTAGTTCTATTTTTACGCTATCCGGTGTGTAATGTTTTGCCAGCTGTTCAACTGCATCAATTTGATTTGGGCGCACTTTCGGTAGTGAAAAAGCCAGGGTTTGAATAGTTTGAAACTGTACCGATGAAAAAATCGGTCTGAGTTTTGACTGTATTTTTTCTCGCGCCAGTTTTGACACTAACCACGCTACCTGCTCTGCCGAAGCAATTAGATTCTGATCGACATTATCAAGCGTTTTAAAAAAATCAATCGCCGGATAGTAACCCGTTTTATTTTCTTTTACATACTCATCGGCAATCTCGGCCAGTGTCTTGCCGATGATATTGGCAGAACACGGCAGGTACTGCTGCATACTTTCTGCTTTCAGCTGAACATTAATCGTTACCAGGACTTTATCAAAACGCATAGTGTATACAGACTTAATCCGGATATTTCATAGGAATGCAGAGTTTTGGGGCCATGTTTTTTCAACATTGGTCAGTGAGTCAGTTTGTTCGATTCGCCCCATGATGACATTATGGGCATAGCCATAGCTATGGTTACAGGGGAATCGTACCCAAAATAAAGTAATCATAGGGCCGCTGATATCCACAAAAAATAGTAATGGCAAAAACTGCATAGCGTTATCAGATACATAGTGTACTTTTCTAATATATCGATATTTCTCAAAATAAGCATATTGTTAAGTGATATTTGCAGCGTTCCTATGAAATATCCGGGTCAACCTCGTAATATTTTTAGCTGCTTTAAAACAGGATCGGTAACCGGTTTAATTTTTTTACGCATAACGGTACCGATAGCATCACTACGTGAAAATATTGGATTTACCAGCTTTACACTCAAACAGGCTAATACCGTCATCGCGCAAAGATATTCCCGCGTATCGTCTGCAATACCATTGAGTGATGAAATAACGATACTGATCTGCTCATTATTACTACAGCATAATGTTTCTGCTTCAGCATAGATAGCATCAATATTATCTTCGCTAAACTGTTGCGGTGTAATACTTTCAAAGTATTTCGAAACAGCTGTAAGCAGCGATACAACAACATCCTGATTACCGGGCTTGTGTAACGCATCCTCTATGGTTTTAATAAAAGCCTGCCCTTTTGCACTTAACACTTTCTCCAGCATTAACGCGTATGGGTTGCCTTGCTCGATTAATGACAGCAGTTGCTGTTTGACTTTTACATGTTCAGGATGCGCCGCAACTTCGACAGGCAGATCATCAGCAGCACCATGTAAAAAGCCAACATAAAAACTGCGTTTGCTTTTTGTCTTCGACCAGAGCTTTTCTTTTTCCTGCTGACTGATAAGGCCCGGTTGTAATACCAGTCGAACTGAATCGATCATATCGCTCTGATCTTCTTCAAACGGCAAAAACTCGATTAAGAATTCAGCCAGCACTTTCCCGGTTTCACCTTCAACCACCGCCTGTTTTTCCAGCATGCGGCGCGCATTTTCAGACGTTGGCATAGCCCACCATGCACGCGCCGCGAGTTCATCTGTCAATCCCGATGCATGAACTGCTGCTACCACGGCTTCAGGCTCACCCAGTAACAACAACTGTGCAAGACTCTCATCACGCGCCTGCCCCATGCGTGTCCAGCGCTTGAGATAAACCGGATAACCACCGGGCGAGCCCATAACATGTGTGCTGAACAGGGCTTTTACTTCCTTGATATAAGCTTCGTCTTTACCAATGGCGTTTAAAGGAACTTTTGCTTCGCCTTTAGCGGTTAACGCAAAAACCGTCATCTTCGATTCATCAATACGCACAGCATGAAGCTCCTGCGATAGCAGGACGTTTAGCCGTAAATCATCTTCTGCTGAAAGCGCCACTATAAAACCTGTTTACCACAGAGGCACAGAGGGCACAGAGTAAAAATATTGTTATTTATTTTCATTTAGATTTTAATTCAATAGTTTAATACTTTCGTTTATATATATCATAGCCAGAAAAGTTCCGCACACCCACAAATCTCTGTGCCCTCTGTGTCTCTGTGGTGAAAGAATATTTTTAGCTATAGCAATCTAATTTAACTGGACTCTTACACCAAACGGTACTTTTGTTTTGCCTTTAACCAGCCAGGTAACGGGAAAATTAGGTTCAACATCGGGAAATATACCTTCAGCATCGGTAAAATAAACCAGTAAGTCAGGCGCCCTGTCCTGCTCATCTATCCATTCAAACACCGGTCTAAAATTTGTGCCTCCACCGCCACGGATCTCGACATCAAATTGAAACGAATCCCATGCTTCAAAGATCCATGGGCAGCCGTAATTTAATTTTGAATCACAGGTAAGCAGGGTAACACTGGCGCGAACCTGGCTTTTAATGGCATCGATCTCAGAAATAAACTCCTGAATTTCTTCCTGATCTATCGAACCGCTGGTATCAACAGCAACAACGATATTAGTTTCATTACTGCGCATGCTGGGATAAACCGCGGGGTCACCGCGGCGTGATGATGGGCGTGCATAACTGTAATCTTCTCGCGCCGTTGCCGACATATATCGCGCCAGTAACATACGCCAGGGTAATTTCGGTTGCAGCAAATGGTCAACCATTCTTGCCATTTCACCTTCCAGCTTGCCGGACTGTAATGCCTGCTGCGCGGCGCCAGCCAGACGCTGCTCCCATTGCAGACTTAAATCGTCTTCTTCCTGCGCTGACATGCCCGCAGGCTGCTGTGCTAAACCACCCTTGCCTGCATCCTCTTTATCTTTGTCCTGCTGCCCCTGGCCTTCACTTTGGTCGTCGTTTTCTTTTTCCTTTTTTTTGCCGCCGCCACTGTTGTCCTGTTGTGATTGCTGGTTGTCATCATTATCAGCTTCGTCTGATTTTTGCTTGTCTTCCAGGTCACGTTCACCGTCATTTTCGTTATCTTCCAGACAGGGATAAATCTCTTCGGCCGTCATGCCTTCATATTCACGAAGATGCATGGCGTCTGGCGTGGGCTTCAAACCATCATTGATTAATAACGGGTTCACCGCATAATCACATGCCAGGTCCCAACGATGTTTTACCCGATGACCACGGCGATGAAAATGAGAAAGCGCACAGTGTAATGCTTCATGTGAAAGTGCAAACTGGGTTTGCTCCTGGTCTAAGGCATCAATGTAATCATTGCTGTAATAAAACGTTTTGCCGTCACTAAAGGTTGTTTCACACCACTTCGGATCAGCCGCAACCATCGGCAGTCGTAAAACCAGCGCACCAAGAAATGGCTTGTCCAGAATTAAACGTGTTCTGGCAATGGCAAGTTTTTTTTCTACATCGGGGTAATCGCTCACACAAGCACCATCAAAGCCAAAAAGATAAAAAACAATTATCTTCCACAGATGAACACAGATAAACGCAGATAAAAACTATTTTTTGCTTTTTAAATCTGTGTTCATCTGTGTTCATCTGTGGACATTTTTGTTGCGTTTAATACAACATCAAGTCAGCAATCTTGTCTGCCCAGCTGGCAAACTCGGGCACACTGAATATATCCTGGCCGATTGCACGGTGCATATCTGACACCATCATCACGCCCATTTCGCGTTGCGGGAAACGGTTGGCATAACTTAGTATGTTACCGTGAACTTTTATTGCTTCATCGGTATCTTTAGCACGAATAGCACGACCGACTAATGCCGTTGCTACTGCATACTGCAAATCAATTTCTTTTGGTGTATCGACTTCTTCACCATTGATAATGGCATCAAGGTCCGGCATTTGATCGAGGCTGGCAATGAATGCCGCCAGCTCTATACCTGCTGCTTTACCAACACAGGCCTGTAATGCGCCTGAAAATAGCTCTGGATGATCTTCAAACTTGTGTAAAGCACGGTGCGCGAACTCCCATGAACGCGGCGAAGGAAATGCAATTGGATTTTGTGAGGCATCAAACTCAAATAATAAGTCCTGACGAAAACGTAAAAATGCAATCACCCGTTCATCAATACCATTAGCATAGGCCCAGGCCACCCAGTCATCCAGGTTGATATCCACTTCATAGTGAGAAAAACGATTCGCCAGTGGCGCCGGCATACTATAGGTAACGCCACGATCACCCTGCCGGTTACCCGCAGCAATAATCGCCCAGCCATGGGGCACTTCATATTCACCCAGTTTTCTATCCAGAATTAACTGGTAGGCTGCAGCTGACACACTCGGTGGCGCCGAGGTGATTTCATCAAGAAACAAAATGCCTTTTTCACCATGACGTTTAGCATCCGGCAGCATTGCAGGCACCGCCCACTCCACGGTGTTACCGGCTTTAAATGGAATACCGCGCAGGTCACTGGGCTCCATCTGCGACAGCCGGATATCAATTAATGGTGTACCCTGCCTGTTTGCAACCTGGGCAACCATTTGAGATTTGCCTACACCGGGCGCACCCCATAACATCACGGGGGTATGATGGCCACTCTGGGTACTTATATATTCTTTTTCAACAACAGTTAATAAATGAGCTGGACGCATAGTTTTCTGTCTTCCTGTAATTGCTTAAGCTATTCAACGACCATGTCATCAAATCCGGCAAGCTTGTACAGTCTCTTTGCCTCTTCCAGATTTTTTTCAACACCTTTACCTTCCTGGTACATCATTGCCAGTGTTGTCAGTGAACCAGCCAGACCCTGCTCACCTGCCTTGGTAAACCATTTAACTGCTTCTTCTGCGTTTTTTTCGACGCACTCACCTTCCATATACATAAAACCCAGACCATGCTGTGCAATCGCATGGCCCTGTTCAGCAGCAGCACGCATATATTCAGCCGCTCTGGCCTCACTTGCCACTGCACCTAAACCATTTTGATACATAATCGCACAACGATGTTGTGATTCGGCATCACCCTGTTCTGCAAGTGGCAATAAAAACTGCATGGCCTGTTTAAAGTTCTTTGCTTCAAAAGCGGCAATTCCGCTGGAAAAACTGGCATCAATATCTCTGATATTAATGCCAGCATTACTGTTTTCGTTTGATGTTTCTTCTGTCATGGCTTTGTTCTTTAGTAAAACAATAAGTTTATCATGGCTGTATTTTGTGTATACCTACAAAATGAACAAGTATGAGCTTGATTTTAATATGGGTGCTCAACCCACCTGAATCCTTCCACAACAGCCAACCTGACCCCCTCTAAAGGGATAGTCACTGCGCATTCCAAAATCAGCTCACACTATGTATAATTTGCCCCCACTAACCGACTGTTCTTGATAAAGTTCAGCCGCATGAAAATTGAAGTTGTTGCCGCTACGGTTTCAACGATACATTAAAATATGTCTAGCCACTAAAAATTAGTAGCGCGAGAGGAGACCAAGATGAATCAAGATTATTACAATGCAGTAACAAAAATGGAAGAAGCTGGTGTAGATCCAGAGTATATTGTTGGATGGGAAGGCGGTTATGTTTTAAACCCACCACGCGAAGAACAACGCGTTACCGAAGCTTATGAAGCTGGTTACGAAGACGGTAAAGAAAAAAATGCTGATAACTTCAGCAAGTGGACCAAATAAGTTATTTAACTGAATTTGTCCACAAAAAACCGGTACTGGAGCAATCCACACCGGTTTTTTTTCGCTTGCATATAAAAGCGTAGAAGAGAAGCATTTCACCACAGAGGCACAGAGTGCACAGAGTTTTACTTTGTTAACTGCGCCTGCGGCGCGCAGTTAACAATAAAAAAGCTATTCTCTGTGCCTCTGTGGTTACTCCGGCGTCCTGCCCTTCGCCCTTTGGGCCAGCTTCCAGCTGTTCAAATTTGATCCCGCAATTTGTCTGTGGTGGTAAATAGTTTTTGAATTTATATACCACTTAAAGCACGCCCCGCGTAACCTTTTTAAACGCTTTCATGGCATCGGGGATTTCAATATCAATTACCTGGTCCGGTACCCATTTATTGTCCTTCTCGCCCATCACCTCGCGTACATGCCCGCCAACGCAACGACGCAACTGAAAGCCCGGCTGATTATTTTCATCAAAGCTAAAGTTACTGTATTCGGCCATACGCTCATTCATTAAAGCGATGTATTCAGCACGAAAGTCTGTTTCCTTGTCGTCTGAAACATCACGACGATTGTCATGCATGGTTTTCGCCAGATTTAAAGCCAGTGCGGTTATCAAAGCCTGACGATTTTCTATTGAATAGTCTTTTGAAGAGATAACTCGATCCACAACGTGTACTAAAAATGCGGTAAATTCAGCAATCACATCGAGCCGCTGAAAATGTGTATCTGTCTGAAAACCTTCATTTTCCATGTGCATAACATTGGCGCTAGCTATTTTCCAGAAGTTAAAACTCAGCACACTGCCGGTTTCTTCTGGCGTGCGTTCTTTACCTTTGTCATTCCACTTGTTTTTAATTCGAATTTGCATAATAACCTCTTGTACTCCATCAAGGTTGTATTGATGGGTTCAGTTGATCTGTCTGTGTTCATGGCAAGGCACCCAGGCCTACGATCTGGGCAGTGAATGGCCATAGTCCTTCTCAAGAAATGTAACGCTGCCATGAACACAGACAGGTCAACCCTTTGGGCGCCACTATGATGTTCAGCCACTTCGTTCCAGTACTTGATAAGGACTATGGCCATTATCTGTGTACTGCGCCTTGTTGCGGAACATCACAGTGGCGCTGAATCCATCAATACAACCTTGATGGAGTACCAGATACATATGTACTGTTATGCGTAGAATAGTATACTGATAGCATCATTCATTAACTATGTTCCCAGAATGGATATACAACAGCTAACCAATATCGTCCAGTTGAATTGCCACATATCCGATGCCCGGCATGCGGGCAATTACACGCTTTGTATCTATTTATTAAAGATGCGTGAATTTTACCGTTGGGAACAAAAACACACGTTCAGTGAAAAACTCCCCAGAGATGCTATTGGCAGCTGGTTAACAGAGCGCGAAAAACTGTGGGAACAAATAGAAAATGACGATTATCATTCAATAAAAATAGATAATGAAAAATACGACCCATTCGACAGTCACGCCATCAATATCGCTATTAACCAGACAGGTTCCCCCGGCAAACTAGTTTACAGCGGGGGCTTTGGTGTTAAAGACAAGCCGCATTTCTTTCTGGCTGAGCTGGAAAACAGTAAAAACCTTAACGACTACACCATTTATATCAGCGACAAGGAATATGCGCGTGACTTAACATCACCGCCGGCAATGAGCCACAATAAAACCATTTATATTCGTCGCGAGTCGTTCAAACGTTTGATCTGGGAGCGCACCGATGAATGGCGCTGGAACAAACCGGAAAACGCAATGGCCAGGGCCATCCGCTGTTATGATTTTGATAATGATCTCGAAAGCGCGCTGTCCAGTATGACTGATAATGAGCTTGATGCTGCAGTCTTACATGAGATTGGAGAAATTCAGGCCGGTGAAAATCTCCATGGCTGGCACGAGATGATGTCTGATATCACATTTACACAGGCAGAAATTATGGCACGAGCAGTACGCGACCATTATGCCGATACCCTGCACACCCTGCCCACCCTGATAAAAAACAATAACCAGGCATCAATTCATTTTTATTTTGCCAACCTGACAAATATGCGAAAACATATTTTCCCTTCACTAATGAATGCTTATAACAGGTGGTGTGAAGATAAAGATATAGCCACTATCGAACAAATAGTCGCTTCCTCACTGGACCACTGGAAAAGCATTGCTGAACAAATGCTTGCTTTACATCAACTGGATGATGAGCAATGCAGTGTTAGAATTGAAACGCTGGTTGATAACAGCCACATATAATTGATGCCATCAATGCGTAGGTTCGAATTTATTCGGACGATGATAGCCAACATTGGCTCTCATCGTCCGAATAAATTCGAACCTACATTAAAAATACAAAATGAATACAGAACAAAAAACTATCCACGAAGTAAAGCCCAATACATTTATCTTTGAAAAACAAAACGCATTGCCACTGGACATCTGTCAGGAAATGATCCGTCGTTTTGAAGAAGACACTGAAAATCAGTATACAGGGCGGATCGGCCAAATCTATACCGAAGACACAAGCATGAAACGCTCGACCGACCTTGTCACCAGCGGCAAAGAGAACTGGAAAGACCTGGATCACGAACTGTTTCGATCATTGAGTCAGGCATTGCTAGAGTTTCGTGAGATCTACCCTTTTTTCAAAGGCCCGTTTAAAGACAATGGATATGCCATACAGCGCACTAATGTCGGTGAATACTATCACTGGCATATTGACGGCGGCAGTCACGAATTTGCGGACCGCCAGTTAGTTGCTGTCTGGTATTTGAATGATGTCGAAGGTCCGGGCGGAGAAACGGAGTTTTCCTATCAGCAGGTCAAAGTAAAACCACAGGCCGGTAAATTATGTTTATTCCCGCCCTTCTGGACACATGACCACCGCGGAGTAACACTGGA